>JADGQO010000052.1 GCA_017881725.1 Fibrobacteria bacterium | reverse complement strand
CTGGAATCTTCCCGCGTATTCCAACGCCGACTCGGTGTCGTGAATCGAACACGGCCCGACGATGGCCAACAAGCGCGGATCTTCTCCCGCGAGAATGGCCTGTACGGTTTGGCGCCCTTCCAGCACGGTCGCGGTGGAGACCTCATCCATCGGCAGGATGCGCTTGAGTTCGCGCGGCGGAATCAAGGGGACGATTTCCCGGATATTCAGGTTTTCTGTCGATTGCATGTCAGCCTCTGTTCCAAGAAATAAAAAACCCCCGGGTCAATCCCAGGGGTTGGTGTCTCGGCTATCGCAGCGCGAATTCCCTAACCCCCGAGCGTAGCCCGCCGGGAGGAAAAGAAATATGCGTTAGCCTGAATGTTACCCATGTTGGGACTAAAGATATCCCCTCACCCGCCCCAGGTCAACTGGAATTTCTAACCCGGGCCACCATGACACAGGCTTCGTTCATTGCCCTACGGCCCATCCAGGCGTGCACGGCGAACGATTAGATTCGCCATCAACCACACCAGCCAAGCCCGTAGGGTCGAGGCTCGACGCAAAGCCGTCGAGGCTCGACGCAAGGATGTCGAGGGGGCCGAGTCATCGCGTTCAGGCATCAAAGATGCCAATTCCTCCGGGCTGATTTTTTCCACACGGTACCCGCGCTCCACTAAAAGCCCAAGAGCCGATCGCAGGCCAGGAATCGCGGCCATGCGGCGAATCAAAGCCCGAGTCCTCTCGGCCCGGGACCGCAATAAAGCGAATGCCACGCCCTCAGGCGAGGCCTCGAATCCAATCTCACCTCGCCTCAAAAACCCGAGATAACAGCCGGCATTGCCGTAATAATCCCCCTGCCGTTCGTTGAATCCGAAGCGCTCCGCGATTTCGGTTTTCTCAAGCGGGTTCACGGCGGCGGCCTGCACCAAATCAACAAGTTTATCCAAATCATTGGCCTGGGGAAAAGGCTCCGCAGGAATGGGTCCAACCGGGGTTTGTGCTAGTTCCACGGGCAAGTCCATATCGGCCAGCGGTTCCTCCAAACAATAGGCGCGTTGCCGAACCAGCCGCACGTCCCCGAAATCGCGGCCCAAGGCGAACTCGCTCAGCAGATGGATCCCGTTGCTGTAAGTGAAGAAAATCGGCATGATGCGTTTGCCGGTGCGAGCGGCCCAATGCAAGTAGGGATACCACAATTGGCGCACGTGGAAATCCTGGCGATGCCCCCGTTTGGCCTCCACCAGGTAAAGGCCGCTATCCCCCTCGAAGCCCGCGTCCACTTCAATCTGAACCCGGGAAACCTCCACGGGCAAAGACTTTAGGGGAGTCCGGAAACTGAAGTCGCCTGAAAAAAATCTTCCCCGCATGGTGAGACGCATGCTCTCGTCGCCGCAAAAGGCCGAAAGCATGGAAGATAAATACGCGAAGTCCAGCGCTTGCGATTCGCTCATTTCCTGCCCGCGCGGATAGGTGTCCAGCCGGCTCAAGTCGAAGGCGGATCGGAAGGCGCGGACCGGCGGAAACGATTCCACGGGAAACCGGAAAAAGGACTTTTGCTCCGGATCGGGAAAAAGCGCGTAGCGCCCGTTACGAGTCGGAAATAAAGCCAAACCCCTTTCGACCAATGGGGCCGGTCGCTCCGCCAAGATGTCGATTTTGGCCATCAAGCGGGGCTCGCGCCCGCCATGCCGTTTCAAATCATCTGCAGTAACATGGAAGATACCGTGCTCGGCCAATTCCCGATCCACCGGAAGGCGGTCGAACAGGCGGCGCCAGGAATCGTCGCGTTCCATCAGGAACGATAGTTGGTGATGACGATTTCGTTGATGGGGCCGCGCCGCGTGGCGTCGGAGTTGATCGAGCGCGTGGCCGGGATGCGCCGGATCAGGGAACCGTATTTCGCGTATAACTTTTCGAAAAACTCATCGCTTGGATCAGTGTTTTTCGGATCGGAGTTGCTCAACATTTGGTAGACTCCGGGTCGGTCCAGAGCGTGAAAAAGCTCCGCCAGACGGGCCTGGGCGTCATCGCCGAATTGCATTGCGCTATAGGCCGTAAACCGCGCGGTCTGGCTGATGGGCCGATACGGGGGATCAAAATAGATGAAGGAACCGGCCGACACCCGTTTGTCCAGACCTGGCGCCTCGGCGAAATCACCCAGCCGGATTTCCGCTTTCGCCAACACGCTCGATGCCGCGACCAGGTTTTCCTCGTCCAAGATGGACGGCCGCGCATATCGTCCGACCGGAACGTTGAATCCACCACGCTGATTGACTCGGAACAAACCGTTGTAACAGGTTTTGTTCAGGAACAGAATCTGCGCAGCGCGTGCTACCCAGGCATCCGAATATTTCTTGAAATCCATTCCGGCAAGTTGCGTATTAAAAGCCTCGCGCACTTTCAGATAATGCACCTTGCGGCGCGTCTCGTCTAGTTTGAGATAATCCCGCTCCATGCGCCCTAAGCGCTCCACCAGGCGCCCTACATCCCGTTGCACCACTTGGTAGGCCAATACCAACTCCGGATTCACGTCCCGCAGGAAAGCTTTTTTCACGGGATAATTCTGCATGACGTGGAAGAACATCGCCCCGCCGCCCAGGAAGGGTTCATGATAGGCGTTGATTTTCCCTTGCGCCAACGCGGCTGGAAATAATTGGGACAAGCGATCCAACAATTGGCCTTTGCCGCCCACCCATTTCAGAAAGGGCTTGGCCTTTTTCGCGGCATTTCCTTTGGGCTTCCCGCGTGGTGTCGCTCGCTCGGGCGATGCGGTAGCGGCGGAGTTACCGGCTCCGGATTTCGGCGCGCGCGGGACGGACATGGTTTCAGACCCGCATTTTAACGCGAACGGGCATGATGATGAAGGGGATGCCCAAATGATACAGTCGCCGCTGCACCGCGAAAACCACGTTATTGTGGAACAGCCGGGAGAAGAAGGATTCCTCCGGGAAAACCAATTGCCCCATGAAGAAAACGGCCTGCGGGAACCGCTCCATGATTTGGGGTGCCAACTGCGCGCTGCCTTCCACCACGTCGTGCGACAAAGCGGACAGGCCTTCGCCGTAGTACCCGTGCCGTTGGATGAATTCCACGTAACTTTCCAATTCATTCTTCACGTGCGACTTTAGATTTTCGACTTCGTCGGTTCCCTTATAGGTGCCGGCGTCAATCAATCCGATTTCCACAAAAATGAAATTCTTATAGATGCCGCCGAACAACCGGATGATGCTGAACAGCGTATGCAACCCCAGCCCGTTGAAACCGCTGACCAACATCACGGCCGTCTTGGCCTTGGGATCGAATTTTGGCGGCGCGGGCGGGTCCTCTCCTTCCCCGGGCGCCGGCTTGCCGTTGCCCATGATTTTCGGGATGGCTGCGGACTGGGACGATTTGGCGGCATTCACCAGGTTGTCCATGCGCTTCAGAATCTTCTCCACGTTGCTGTAATGGCGTTTCACGAATATCGCGGAGATAACCATGATGCTTGTCATCATCAGAGTGATCCATCCACCCTCGTCGAATTTGAGAATGGTCATGGTGACGAGAATGAAGCAGCATAGGCTGAACGCGATCCCGCTGATGACTATGCGCCGCTTCCACCCCCGCTTCCGGTGCCGCTGGCCCCACCAATGCTTCACCATGCCCAGTTGGGACAAGACGAAGGTGATGAATACCGTAATGGAATACAGGACCACGATCAATTGCACCGAACCGTGGGTCGCCAGCAGGATCAAGCCCGCGGCGCCGCCCATCAGCAGGACCCCGTTTTGGGACACCAGGCGATCGCTGAGAAGGGTGAACTTAGTCGGGAACCAGTGATCCAGCGCCATATTGGCCATGACGCGCGGGCCGTCCAGGAACCCCGCCTGCGCGGCGACGAACAGAATGGCCGCTTCGGAAAACAAAGTCACCCATAGGAAGCTATGGCTTACTGAAGGATTCCAAGTCCCGCTCATGGCTTCAAAAAGCACGGCGTTCATGGTCTTGCCGTCAACGGGTTTGATGTGATAAAGCACGTAGAGAAGCATCAAGCCCAACACCATAAAGGCCAGTGACGATGCCATGTAAACCATGGTGCGTTTTCCGGTTTGCACGCGCGGCTCGCGCAGGATGGACATGCCGTTGCTCACCGCCTCGATGCCGGTATAGGTGCCGGCGCCCATGCTGTAAGATCGCAGCAGGAGGAAAATAATCCCCAGCATGCCCAATTGCCCATGAGTCGCCCGCACGTCGGTCATGGTGGAACTGGCCACCTGCGGGAAGTCCCACAAATGCAGGATCAGCCCATAGAGGATGGCGAACGCATGCGTGAACACGAAGACCAGGAATATCGGCACCAGGGGCATGATACTTTCTTTAACGCCGCGCAAATTCAGGAGCACTAAAACCCCGAGAACGAAAAAGGTGGCTTCCAACTTATGGTGGATTAAGTCCGCGGGCAGGAAACTGAAAATGGCATCGACCCCGCTGGCCACGGAAATGGCGATGGTCAGGACATAATCGATGAGCAGCGCGCAACCGGAAATCATGCCGCAATAGGGATTCAAGAGTTTACTGGCGACCAGATAGCCGCCGCCGCCGGCCGGGAACAACTCGATCAATTGCGAATAACTGCCGCTGATGACCAGCACGGTCAGTGCGGAACCCAAGGCCACCAGAATGCCCAGGTGGGGATGTTCACCCAAGACGCGGAAAGCTTCCTCGGGTCCATAGCTGGAAGACGAAAGACCATCGGCCCCGAGTCCCACCCATGCGAAAAACGCGATCAGGCTGATGCTATGGAAGGTTTTGGAATCGGTGGGGTTTCTGGATTTCCCCAGAACCAGGATCTT
>JADGQO010000051.1 GCA_017881725.1 Fibrobacteria bacterium | reverse complement strand
CGGGCGCTTCCGTTTCCGGCTCCGACTTTTCCGCCGATGTGGAGAGGATGACCAAGTCCACGCGACGGTTGCGCGCGCGGCCCGCGGGGGAATCGTTGGGCGCGGTGGGCCGGAATTCGCCGTAGCCGGTGGCGGAAACCTTGCCCGCCGGTACCCGGAACTTTTCAATCAGGATCCGGGCCATATTGGTCGCGCGCGCCGAACTCAACTCCCAATTGGTGGGATAATTCCGCGAGTGGATGGGGACGTTATCGGTGTGGCCTTCGATGCGGACGGGATTGCGGAACTTGGAAATCCGTTCCGCCAGTTCGCGCAGCACGGCGTTGGCTTCGTCCTTCACGTCCGCCTTGCCGGATTCGAAAAAGCCAGCCTCCTTGAGCGAGACCACCAGGCCGCGCTCCTGGATCTCGACCTGCACCTTGCTCAGCATGCCCTTGGTCATCAGGTATTCTTCGATTTCCTTTTTCATCTCTTCGAATTCGGGCTTACCCGCTTCCTTATGGGGCGGTTGCGGCGGGGCTTCGGAGGTCGTGTCGCCGGCGGGTTTGGGGCGGTTGGCCGGCACCAACTGATCGGCCACGGGGGCTTGCGGGATGAGCTTGCCGCCGGCATCGCCGAAATAATAGCGCATGGAATCGGCGACGACCTTGGCCTTCTCGTTGTCGTTGCGGCTGAGCGCGTACAGCGCCGTGAAGGTCGCGAACAAAAGGGTAATGAAGTCCGCGTAGGAGACCAGCCAACGCTCGTGGTTGACGTGTTCCGGATGTTTGTGTTTACGGGCCATAAGACTGGAGGGGGCTAGGGGAAGGAGAAGTGAAAAGGGAAAAGCAAAAGGTTAAAAGTCAAAAGGGTTTCCGCCGCGCGGCCCACAGCCTGCGGCATCGATCCCCCCCGCGTACGACCCAGCCGCCCAAATCTTATCCTCAATTAATCCCCGCTTTTCTTCCATTTTTCATTTTTCATTTTTCAATTTTCAATCTTCATTCTTCCCTTTTCCCCTTTGCCTTCTACTTTCTGACTCTTGACTTCTCCACCCTAGTGTCCTCCGCCCTCTTTGCCGCCATGGCTGCTGTCGCCCAGGAAGGCGCGCAGGCGTTGGCCGAGGAAATGCGGGTTCTCGCCGTTCTGCAACGCGACCAGGCCCTGCAGGACCATGTTTTTTTCATGCACCATCTGCCCCACGCGCATCTTCATTTTGCTGGCCATGGGCAAGGCGATGACGTTCGCGATGGTCAATCCGTAAATCGTGGCCACAAAGGCCACGGCGATGCCGGAGCCCAGCTTGGAGGGGTCGTCCAGGTTTTCCATCACGTGGATCAATCCCAGCACGGCGCCGATGATGCCGATGGTCGGGGCGTACCCGCCCGCCGCTTCCAACACGGGAATGGGAATCTTGGAATGCTCTTCGAAGGTTTCCAGCTCCGTCTCCATGATGGAAAGCAACATGGCCGGGTCGATGCCGTCCACCACTAGCGTCAGGCCCTTGCGCGTGAACGCGTCCGTATGGGCCTTGGCCTTGGACTCCAGGGCCATGATGCCGTTCTTGCGCGCGAACTGGCACAGCTCGGTGAGCTCGGAGATGGTTTTCTCATGATCGGATTTGGGCGGACTGATCACAATAATCAGGGCCTTCAAGGTCTGGATCACATGTTCCAAGGGAAAGCTGGCCAGGGTAGCGCCCAAGGTACCCCCGGCTACGATGATGAACGCCGTCGGCTGGATGAGGGCGCTGAGATGCCCGCCTTCCAGGAGCATGCCGCCGACGATGCCGAGAAGGGCGATGGCCGGCCCAAGAAAGGTTGTGATATCCACAGTTCTATCCCGTCGATTGCGCGTGAGTTTAGGTGCCGGGTTGATTATCCAACTATTTCATCCAACTATTCCAACCCGGTTGCAACTTCCCCAAATCTCCCGGCAGCGGGACGCAGCTGTGGAAGCGTTCCCGTTTCCGCAGTAGCGCTCGTGCTACGCCTAATCGGAATTTGCCGTCAAAGTTGCAGTACAAGTGAATGTGAAAGTTGCCGTGGAGGTTTAATTTGGTTGTGAAGCGTTGAAAAATACGCGGGTATCCGATATTGCCGCGCTCCGGTCGATTTGCGACATTTCGGGCATGACCCTTGCCTCCGGCGAAGTTGCCTTGCCCATCTTGGCGCATCGCGAGGAAATTCGCGCCGCCCTGGAAAAAAACCGGACCTTGATCCTTTGCGCGCCGCCGGGCACGGGCAAATCCACCCAGGTCCCGCGTTTTCTTTTGGATCGGCCGGGTAAAATTCTGGTCTTGCAACCCCGGCGCATCGCGGCCCGCAATTTGGCCTTGCGCGTCGCGGAGGAAATGGGCGAGGCGGTGGGGAACACCGTCGGCTATAACGTGCGCTTCGAAGGCAAAAGCGGTCCGGGCACGCGCATCCTGTATCAGACCTACGGCGTCTTTTTCCAACAACTGCTGAACGATCCGGCCCTTTCCGGGATCAGCGCGGTTTTGCTGGACGAATTCCACGAGCGCACCCTGGAGGCCGACGCTTCCTTGGCCTGGCTGCGCAAGCTCCGCTCCGAAGCCCGCCCGGATTTGATCGCCATGGTGATGTCCGCGACCTTGGAGTTGGACGCATTGGAATCTTATCTGGATGCACCCGTGATTTCCGTGGACGCGCGCATGTATCCCGTGGACATCGAGCATCAAGGGGCTTTGCATCAGGAACCCTTGCCGCAACAGGCCGCGCGCGCCTTGAAGCGGCTCCTGTCGCAGGGACTGACGGGATCGGTTTTGATTTTCATGCCCGGGCAAGGCGAAATCCGCCGCACCTTGGAAGCGTTGGATCCCATTTGCAGACAGGCGGGCGTGGGGCTTTTCGAGCTGCATGGATCGATGGACATGGAGTCGCAACAGCGCGCGCTCAAGGCGCCGCGCGCGGGAACCTGCGTGATCGTTTCGACCAACGTGGCGGAAACTTCCTTGACCATACCCGGCGTCACGGCCGTCATCGATTCCGGCCAGGCGCGCATCGCCTCGTACAGCCCGTCGCGCGACATGAACACGCTGTATCTCGGTTCCATCAGCCTGCAAAGCGCCCGCCAACGCGCCGGCCGCGCGGGCCGCACGGCTCCGGGCCGCTGCGTGCGCCTCTGGTCGGCCGACCGCGAACGCGCTATGCCCAAGGCCCTGGATCCGGAAGTGTTACGCGTGGAGCCGACCTCCATGGACCTGTCCCTGCATGCCTTACTCGAACGCTACTCCCGCTCGGCCTCGGCGTCTCGGACGCCGCCGGTTCCGCTTGGGACGCCGCCGGCTCCGTGGCGTGCGCCTTCGGCGCCGCCGGAGACGACACCGGCATCGGCTGGAACGCCGCCGGCTCCGCTGTCGCCAAACGTCGCCGCTCACCCGTCCAGCGACGCCGAAGGCTCTTCCTCCGCGCCCGCCCAATTGCTGGCTTGGCTGACCGCGCCGTCCCCGGCCCTGTGGGACAAAGCGGAAACGGCCCTGCGCCGCATCGGGGCGGTCGATCCCACGACGGGGCGCATCACCGCCGCGGGCCTCGCCCTGTCACGCTTACCGGCCCATCCGGTGCTGGCCAAAGTCCTGTTGGATTCCCGCGCCGTGGGTTTGGGAGAGACGGCCGCCGCCATGGTGGCGGTCCTGGAATCCCAATCGCGCCGGGCCAAGGGCATGGCGGCCGATCTGTATGAACTCGGTTCGGACCTGGCCTCGGAGCCGGCCTCGCGGCGATTCGATCGGGAAACGCAGGAAGCGTTCCGGCAATTGCAGCGTCTGATTCGGGGAAGCGTCGGCGCGGAGGGAGGCCTAGGTAACGCGGGTGTTACCGTAACGCCGGTTTCCGAATCCGCCCAAGCGGAAGCCGCGCGCGCGGCCGCGACCCGGCCGTGGATCGTGCCCTTCCAGGATCGCATCGCCGTGCGCCTGGAGAAAACGCAATCCTTTCAATTGGCCGACGGCCGCAAAGCCGTGGCCGAGGCGGGGTCTTTGCCCAAGGACGCGGACGTCATCCTCGCCTTGGAACTGCATGAATCCGGCGGCGCCAATCAAAGCCGTCAGGTGGGAATCCCGACCTTGTTGCCTTGCCGGGCGGAATGGATAGTGGAAGCGTTTCCCGGGGAATGCGCCTGGGTCAAATCCGGCGGCTGGGACGCGGCTAAGGGACGGGTAGTCCAGGAAGAGCAATTACAGTTTCGGGGGATGGCGCTCAATCGACGCCCGCTCCGCGACGGCGCGCCCGATCCGGCTGAGGCCGCGCGGCTCTTGGCCGAAAAGCTGATCGCGGGCGAAATCGCCCTCCCCGGCGACGACGAGGACGCCAAGCAAATGGTCCTTCGCATCCACCTGGCCGCCAAGATTTATCCGGACTACGGCTTCCCGAAAATGGACGAGGACGATTGGCATCTCATCTACCACGAAGCCTGCCGTGGCCGGGCCTCGGTGCGCGATCTGGAATCCGTTTCCCTGTCCGGCGTCCTGCGCGAATACCTGGGCGGATCGTTGTCCGCGTTCCTGGATAAGGCCGCGCCCGTCAGTTTGAAAATGCCCACCGGCCGTCCTGGCCGTTACACGTATTCCGAAAGCGCTCCTCCGGAATTGTCGGCTCGCCTGGGAGACTTCATCGGTATGGAAGGCAAGACGACCTTGATGGACGGCAAGGTGGAGGTCATTTACGATATCCTGGCTCCCAATTATCGCACCGTACAGAAAACCGCTGATTTAACCGGCTTCTGGAAAAACACATATCCGGAAGTGAAAAAAGAGTTGAAGCGACGGTATCCAAAACACCCTTGGCCCTGATCGCGGCAATTTTTTCCCCGCCCCGCTTGCCTCCTGGGGTCAATTAAAACACAAATGCGCCCCTGACTTTTATTGCTTCTCTTTTGTTGCCGATGGTATCGTATCGGGACGTTAAAGACGTCTAAAGCGGTCGGTAGGATTTGGACCCGAGATAACAGCGTCGCTGCCTTGCCTCCGATTCCAACTCGTCCGAAGGAGAGTGTATGACCGGTGCCCGCCTCAAAATTTTGGCGATTGAAGGCCGCGAAGGATCCGCCCTTCCGCTCTTGACCTTACAGCCTGGCTTGGAAATCCTTCCCGCCGAAAAACTGGCCGTGGCCGAACGCCTCTTGTCCGAAGCGCGCCTGGCCGGGGCACCGTGCGATGCCGTTCTCATCGACGTTTCCGGGGGCGAATGGGGCGCGGCCGAAATGCTGCGCCGCGCGCGTCCCTTCCTAGGCGGATTGCCCATCGTCGCCTTGCATTCGACGCATCCCACCCCATATGTTTCCGCTTCCGGATCCGGTCGGATCCGAAACGGATCCGAAACGGGTCCAGCCGGGTCCGAACCGGATCCGACCGAGGATTTGATTTCCGAAGGCGTGCAGACTTGTCTGGAAAAGGAAGGCCTTACGGGGAAAACCTTGGCCGCTTTATTGCGCCAGGCGGTATTCCGCCATCGCGCCGAAGCGCGCCGCTTCCGGGCTTTGTTCGACTCCGCGCCCATCGGCATTCTGTTGGCTGTCGGCCGTAAAATCGTCATGGCCAATAACTCCGCCCTGGAAGCGCTGGATTGCCAAGCCGGGGAGTTCGGCAATATCTCCGTGCTGGATTTTTTTCCCGCGCATGCCCATCCCAATCTAATCCGCGCGTTGGACGCCCAGGCGGGCGAAGCGGCCCAGGATCAATCCTTCGACGCCTTGTTGCAGCGGCCCCGGGGCGGCTCCGTGCGTTGCCGCGTGTTCATCAAGGAGGCCATGGTCAACGACGCTCCCGCCGTCGCCGTGTATCTCGCGCGACTCGATTTGGGCGGGCCATCCCAGCCGATGGGTTCTTCGCAATCGGAAGCGGATCCGCTTTTCTCTCCACCGGAGAAAATGGACGCCTTGGCGCGCTTCGCCTCCCGTCTCTCGCATGACTTCAACAACTTGTTCGCGGCCATCAACGGATACTGCGATCACCTGTCGTCGCTTTCCGAAACCGGCGGAGCCGTCGCCAAGGGTCTCGCCATCATCCGCAAGGCCGGCGAAGAGGCCGCGGACATGACCCGCAGCCTGATGGCGTTCAGCGGGCCCGGCCCTGGCTCGACGGAAGATACCGAAATCGACACCCTCGTGGCGCGCAAGGCGGAGACCCTGCGCGCGCGATTGCCTCCCGGCATCAAGTTGGAATTGGAAACCGGCGCCAGCCGCGGTGCAAGCCGCGGTGCGGGGCGCGGGTCCGCGAGCGGATTCGCGCGGATCGAGGCGGAAGCGCTGGACCGCATTCTGGAAGTCCTGGTGGATAATGCCCTCGACGCCATGCCTGCGGGCGGAACCTTAACCTTATCGACGGGACTTTTCCAACCGGGCGATCACGAGGTATTTACCCACCTGTCGCCGGGATCGGGTTCGCACGTGGTGGTGAACGTGGAGGATACTGGGACCGGTATGGGACGGGAAGCCTTGGCGCGGCTCTTCGAGCCCTTCAATACGACCAAGCAAGGCGGGCGCGGCAATGGTTTGGGACTGGCGGCCCTTTACGGGAAGGTCCGCGACCTGGGGGGCGGCATCGCCGTGGCCAGCGCCATCGGCCAAGGGACTTTGTTTCGGATCTTCCTGCCTGCCTCTGGCGTCACAGCATCCACCGTGGGAGTGCCGGAAGGAAACGCGGCCCCGGGTAAGCCGGGACTCCCCATGGGTTCCAGCGCTCCGGACCCCATCTGGGGCGAAGCCGCCGACCAAGGCACTATCCTCGTGGTCGACGATGAATCCACTTTGCGCGAGCTGATCCGCCTGGTGCTGGAGCGATCGGGTTTCCGCGTCATCGAGGCTGCGTCCTTGGGCGAAGCGGTGGAGAAAGTCGAAAGCCGGGCCGAGCCCATCGACTTGCTGGTGACCGACGTGATGCTGCGCGGTTCCGGCGGCGACGAGCTGGCCGAAAGCCTGCGCGCCCGTCAGCCCGGCCTGCAGACCATTTTTATTTCCGGACATACCTTGGAACATTTGGCCGGACAGGGAATCCGGATTCCCGCCGACGCCTTCCTGGAAAAACCATTCTCGCCTTCGCAATTGGTCGCCAAGGTCCGCATCCGCATGCGCGCCGCCCGCCCTGCTTCCTAAGGCTGGAATGCGGTTTGGGCCCTCGGCCCCCGCCGACTGAATGATTATATACCCATGCTGTGGTTCCTTTACAGGCAGGCTCACTTCCGGGTCCTTCGGAAAGAATCCGGCCTCGGCCCCCAATCCTCTGGTCCCCAGCCCCTCGGCCCCCGAGGCCTCAGCCCCTGAGACCTTGGCCTACGGAGCTAGGTTTTGCATTTTCATGAGCTCCAACGAAAGGACCCATGAATTCGATGTGCCGGCATTTTCCGCTTTGCGGAGGCTGCCAAACTTTGGACCTGCCCTACGCGGAACAACTGCGCGCCAAGCAAGCGGAGCTCGCGCGCCATTTCACTGACTGGCCAGGATTGGTCATCGACCCGATCTTGCCCAGCCCGCGCGTGGACGGCTACCGCCACAAGGTGCAATTGCCTTTCGGCGTCGAAAGGGAAGGGAAAATCCTGCGCGCCACCTTGGGTTGTTATGCCGCCGGTTCGCATCACGTGGTCGATCAGGAGGAGTGCCGCGTCCAGGATCCCGGTTTGTCGCGCGTGGCTTGGGCCGTGCGCGACTGGGCCACGGACCATGCAATCCCGATTTACGACGAGACGACGGGGATGGGCTGGCTACGCCATTTGCTGCTGCGCAAGGGCAGCGGCACGGGTGAGATCATTCTGGGCTTGGTGACCAATGGCGCGACCGAGGGCGCGACAAAAAGCGGGGCCGGTGATTTACTGTCGGACTTGCTCAACCGCTGCGAGCTTGCTTTGGGGAAAGGGCCGCAAGCCCTGGGACGATTGGTCGGCGTGGTGCAGGTGGTCAATGCCGACCGGACCAACGTCGTGCTGGGCGGCGAGGAGCGCCTGTGGTGGGGCCGTCCTTACTTGAACGAGCGTTTGGGCCCCTTTGAATTCCAAGTAGGTGTCTCGACGTTTTTCCAGGTCAACCCCTTTCAAACGCCGCGCCTTTATGATTTGGCCGTCGCGGCCGTTCCCGAGGGATCCACGGTATTGGATTTGTATTCCGGAATCGGCTCCATCGCGCTGTGGGCGTCGCGCCGCGCCCAGGCGGTGTTGGCCATCGAGGAAAACCCCTTGTCGGTCGCGTCCGCCGCGCGCTCCGCCGCGGCCAACGGTATCACCAATGTTACCTTCCTCGCCTCCGATGTGGGCCATGCCTTGGCCTTTCCCGGACAGCCGCCCCGGGGGTTCCGGGGCCGTTTGAACGCGCCGCCCGGATCGATTCCGGATCTTTCGGATCCATCCCCGCCGTCCCGCGTGCAGCCGGAAGGCGTTTCCGCCGGCGTCGAGTTGTCGCGCTGCGACGTCGCCATTGTCGATCCGCCCCGCAAGGGCCTGGAGGCGGAAGTCCGCGCCGCGTTGTGCGACCTCGGCCTCAAGCGCATCATCTATGTTTCGTGTTTTCCCGCTACCTTAGCCCGGGACGTCCGGGCTTTAGCGGACCGGCCCTTGGCCGGCCGGCCCTTGCCCGGCCGCTTCGCCCTGACGCGGCTTTCCCCCGTGGACATGTTTCCCAATACGCGCCACGTGGAATGCGTCGCGGTCCTCGACGCGCTTTAGAGCAAAGCGCGATTGATGGTAATCGTGTAATATCCGTGGATGGCGCCGCGATACACGTCGATGGTGATCACGGTCCGGCTGCCTGGACCGCCGTTAACCACGACGGGCTTGGAGACTTCGCCCGGCAATATGGCCGCGCCTTCTAAGAGCATGAAGGTGGACGACGGATCCGCCGGTATTAGGCGGAAAGTGACCACCGAATCCATGGCCTTGAGATCGACCGAATAGTCGGGAAAATCCGGCTGGAAATCGGCGTAGAAATCTCCGATGGATACTTTGATGCTGTCGAGTTGCACCCTGGGCGGTGCCGACGGGATGATGTCGACGGTATAGGCCCGGGTTTTCGCCGTGCCCAGGGTTGAGTCCGTGACGAAAATGCCGACCGCTTCCACCGACGTGTCCATGACGATAGCCGCCGTGGCGAATTGTCGCGTGGCCGGGCTGGACCCGATTTTCACCGTGGTTCCTTCGAAAGCGCCTTGGGCCGTTAGAGTGACTCGGTTGGTACCCAACGGCAGGACAACCTTATACGCAGTGCTGTCCTTATTGAATTTAGGTGTCATCGATCCAGCGGACGGCGCCAGGGAGACCAGCCAATTCCGGGGCACCAGCGGCGGGGTGACGGCATGAACCACGGTCTTTTTTCCGGCGCGATAATAAATGAGTGTTTCCATCGCCAATTGACCGCCGCCCAGGAAGCCTTTCACTTTCACGACAAAGTCCTTGCCGCTGGCCGCCTTGAGCGTGTAGGCGGGGATTTGCGACGGCGACGCGAGCACGCCGGAGTAAACGGTTTCAAAAAACTTGGTGGTGTCCTGCGCGTCCCACAAAGTGATTTCCACCGATTCGAAGCGGGTCAAACTATCGTTCAAAGTCAAGCGCAAGACGGTGTCCGCGGGAGGTGCCGATCCCGTATCGCAGGAGTTGCCGAGCAATGCGAAGGCCAGCGCAAGGACCGTTGCCCCGGGAGCGGTCCACCGGACGCGCCGTCGAAGGGTTGAACTTGCGATCATGGCTTGTCGTCGAGGGGAATGATGATGGGTGGCGGCTGGGATGGATGCGATTTGTTAAGGAGGATAAGCCCCAAGGCGCCGGCGGAAACGCCGGTCACGCCTGCGGCCCCGACCCAGAACATCCATTGCCTGGCGGCGCGGTTTTGTTGCGCGGGGGAGAATTCGCTTG
>JADGQO010000050.1 GCA_017881725.1 Fibrobacteria bacterium | reverse complement strand
TTGGCGTTACCTAAGCCGAGCATAGCCTTGACGGCCCCTTCCAGAGTCTCGGCCAACACCTTGCGATCGCCGCAGATGACGGGTTTCGGCGCGAACTGTATTTCCGCTTCCGCCCCGCGCAACCGGAACAAGGCAAGGAAATGGGGGAGAAATTCCATGCCGCCCCACCAGTGCAATGCCTCGCGCGGGCGAGGCGCGCCCGCGGGAGAGCGGTAACGCAAGGCTGCGGCGTATACCGGAAGCGTTTGCGCGGCGGGCGTTTGAAACAGCGGCGAACGGAAAGGGGCCATACCGGACCCGTCGGTGCTCGTGCCTTCGGGAAACAGCGCCAGGCTGCCTCCCGAAAGCAGGTGGGCCGCGATCCGCGAGTTGAGACGACCCGTGTCGCGCGTCGACGAACGATCCACGAATAAGGTTCCGGCGAGACCGGCCAGGCTTCCGAACAACGGCCAGCCGGATACTTGCGCCTTGGCCACGAAGGTCGCGGGGGCTTGGGACGCGATCACGGCGATATCCAGATATCCCAGGTGATTGGCCACGAGGAAAAACGGTTCGCGAGGGGGCGCGCCCTTGACTTTCACGCGGATGCCCAGCAAACGCAAAACCCCGCGGCTCCACAGGCCGGTATAATGAGCCGCGACCGAAGGACGCGCGGCGAGAGGGACCGGCAGGCGGCGAACGAGCCATAACGCGATAATGAACAGCGACCACAAAAAAAACGCGACCGCGCGCACTGCGGCCCAAGCGGGATTGCGGCTGCGATAGCGCGCGGCCGGGCTCACCCGAGCATTTTCCGGAATATGCCCTCCGGCATTTCCTGCACATCGACGACGACGAGATAATCGATGGTCTTGAATTGGCGATCCAAAGCCGGTTCCCCGCAGACGAGGCCGCCGAGGTTCAGATAGCCTTCGAACAACCGCGGCATGCGCGGGGACGGCGAAGTTTCCGTACCGGCGAGGCATTCGAAGCCCGGCAGCGGCGAGGCTTGCAGGTATGGATGGAGGCAATCTTCATCCACCAAGCGGCGGTACAGCGCGCGGCCCTCGGCGGGATCCTGGCTGGTCAGCGAACAGCATCCGAACAGGTAACGCTTGCCGTTCCAGTCGAGATAGCGCGCCAATCCGCGCCACAACAATTGCAGCACGCGGCCGTTGCGATGCGCCCGGCCGATGCACGCGCGACCGACCTCGACGCAACGATCGGTAAATTCCCGGGGAAACGCCGTGAGGTCGAATTCCTGCGCCGAATAAAATCCGCCGCGCAAAAGCGCCATGGCGCCGGTCTGGATGCGGTAGGTTCCCACCATTTCCCCGCTGGATTTATGGATGACCATCAAGTGATGGCATTGGGCGTCGAAGGGATCCACGTCGCGAAAAGTCCCGTAGGACGCTTCCAGGCCCTCGCCCATTTCCAGGTTGTAAATTTCGAAGCGCAACTTGCAGACCATGTCAAGGTCCACCATATCCCGCGCGAAGCGGAGCACATAGTCCCCGACTTCCAGGTTAACGGGAGGAATGCTTCCCGGCGCGCAGGGATAGTCTTTCAACGCCAAGGCATTGCCGGCGAATGGAGGCGTTTGCGCCGCGCCAGTAAGGCTGGGCGTTTCCATCAGAAGGTTAGAATGGGCGTTATGGGCGGCGCCTGCGGCGACAGTGTCGTTGGCCTTGCTGGTTTCCATGGCAAACCCCTTTCTTGGGAGGATGATGCCGCCGAAAGTTTCGACGACCATGCAAGGATAGGGTTCCGAGATTGATTTTATGTTTCGCCCATGTTGCCTTTTACGTGCAACCGGATCGGACTCATCACGGTTTGGAAAATATTCCGTGTTTAAACCGGTTGATGCCCGGCCTTATCAGCCCCGCTCCCGCCCGGCCCAGCAGACGAGCCGTTTTTTCCAACAAGGTTTGCGATTGAAATGGTTTGGAAACATAAGTATCCAACTCGGCTTGGAGATCGAGGCGGATGGACTCGTCGGCGGGTACTCCGGATAGGTAAAGGACCTTCAGCCCGGGACGGAACACGTGGAGGTGCCGCGCCAAATCCACGCCGTTGAGATGGGCGTCCAGTATGACGTCGGTAATGATGAGATGGATGGGATGGGCAATGGCTTCGCTGAGGATAAACGCCTCGTGACCGTCGGCGGCGGCGAAAACCAAATAACCCTCCAGGGTCAATGCCTCGCTGACCTCGTCGCGCAGCCGGGCATCCGTTTCCACTAAAAGGATGTTGGCTTTGAGGATGTTGGTTTTGGCGGCGGAATGGTGTTTCATCGATGTCTCCTTGCGGCTTTGGACCTGAGGTCCCGTCTCGGAAGAGGCCATAAGATACCCGCCCGATTCGCTAAAACCGCAACGGTTCGATGCCGGAAAAGTTTCAGGGCGGTTCCGGAAAGAAGCCGTGCGGGAAATTTGCGAAGAGGGCCGGACGATCATACTTTGATACGTGGCCCTTGGGAATCCTGCAATACTCTTGAAACAATCTTCGTTTAGATTATTTCCGATAACTCGGGGTTATAAAATGCCATTCGAATCCGAACATGCCTGGGCGGGCCATGCCCGCTACATCGACCGCGATTTTTCCTGGCTGGCGTTCAACCGCCGCGTGATGGCCGAAGCCCGCAACCCCGAGAATCCGATCCTGGAGCGCCTGAAATTTCTTTCCATCGTAGCCGGCAACCTGGACGAGTTTTTCGAAGTGCGCGTAGCCGGACTGCTGCAAAAAGTCGAATCCGACGTGTTGACGGACGGCATCTCCAAATTGGATTGCCGAGAAAAGCTTTCCGGACTACTCGGTATCGTGCATGCTACGGTAACCCAGCAGTATCGGTGTTGGAACGATGAAATCCTTCCGGAACTGGAGGCGAACGGCATCCGCGTGGTGGTTCCGGACGATTTGCCCGCCGAGGAGCGCGCCGCCTTGCGGTTGCGGTTCCGCAAGGAAATCCATCCCCTGCTTACACCCATCAAGGTGGATCCGGCCCATCCCTTCCCCTGGGTCCTCAACAAGGCACTATGCCTGGGCGCTTGGCTCGAGGACGACGGAGCGCCCCTCCGGAGCGGCTTGGGCGTTTTGACCATCCCCCGTTGCCTGCCGCGCGTCATGAGCTTGGCCGACGATGCCCGGGGCCACCGCTTTATTTTCCTTTACGACGTCGTCAAGATGTGCATGGACGAACTGTTCCGCGGTTACCGCATCAAGGGGACCGCCAGCTTCCGCATCACGCGCAACTCCAACCTCTATCTCGCCGAGGACCTGGGTAACCTGCTGGATACGGTAGAGGCCGTCGTCCAGGATCGCCGCAAAGGCAATGTCGTGCGCCTGGAAATCGACGAGGATACCCCGCCGCGCATCCGCCGCGCGCTGATGGAGAATTTCGGTTTGGAGCCGGAGCTGGTCTTCAGCGCCACCGGCCCGGTCAATCTCAACCGGCTCATGGGCCTGTATCAATTGGCTCCCGGCGGCGATCTCAAGTTCCCGCCGCATACCCCCAGGCATTTGCCGCATTGGGAAGCGGGGGATATTTTCGACCGCCTCCGCCCGCGCGACTTGCTGTTGCATCATCCCTTTGATTCCTTCGAGCCCGTGGTGGAATTCATCCGCGCGGCGGCGCGCGACCCGGACGTCCTGTGCATCAAGCAAACCCTTTACCGGACCAGTTCGGAATCGCCCATCATGTACGCCTTGGTGGAGGCGGCGGAGCGCGGCAAGGAAGTGACGGCCGTAGTGGAGTTGCAAGCAAGGTTCGACGAGAAATCCAACATCCATTGGGCCAGGCAATTGCAGGACAAGGGCGGCACGGTAGTTTATGGACTGGTCGGACTCAAGACCCATTGCAAGCTGGCACTAGTGCTCCGGAGGGAATCCGAAGGTCCTGGCAAAGAAAGCCGCATCCGCGAGTACGCGCATATCGGCACGGGCAACTACCATACCGAAACCGCCAAGCT
>JADGQO010000049.1 GCA_017881725.1 Fibrobacteria bacterium | reverse complement strand
TTGGCTTTCCCATTGCTGCGCCCAATATTCGCCGAAATTTCCTTTCGGAATACTGTAGCCTTTCGCTGAACTATCGGGATGGATGCGGAAAGTGCCGCCGCGCAAATTATGGGTATTCGAAGGCCCCCATTCGCCGCTTTGCGTGCTGTCGGTTTTTGACATCACGTTGTTGCCTGCATCGCAAGCAGTAGGATCCAGATCAGGACTGTTGTTTCCCACCGTAACCCACAAGTCACCGTAGGAGTCGAAGGTCATGGGACCGCCGGCATGCCATGTGGTCGACTGGGACAATAGTATTTCAATAAGGACTTTCTCCGAAGCCATGTCCAAGGTGTTATCCGACTTGACCGTGAATCGGGAAAGGTGGGCCTGATAGTTTTTCCCTTTCATTAGCTTGGGAACATACCAAAGAAAAAGCCATCGGTTATTATCGTAATTCGGGTGGACGGCGATGCCCATGAGGCCATTGTCATCCTTACCGGGAGTGCTAATCGTTCCCATGGAAGTTATTTTTTTCGCGGCGGCATCGTAGTACTTCACACCGCCGGCGCGCTCGACCATGAATGCGTCGATGTGGTCCAATTTTCCACCGGACTTTACGCCGTGCAAATCGAATTGCACCGGTTCACTCAAGGTCGCATCCCCCGCCGAAGCTCCATTATCGCCGTGGCGATTTACTACCTCGGTCATTTTGAAGTCGCTGGCGGTCAAATCCGCGCAACCGGTGTAGGTAAACTGCGCCTTCACCGGGGAGGCCGTAAAAACGCAGCAGGCGATGGCAACGGCGCCGCAAGCGGATACCTTTGCGGCGCCCATGCGGTTTTGATTTATGTGGAATAATGAAATCATGGTATTCCCCGGAGACTATACTTGATTCACTAATATAATGGGCGAAACGATTCGCCGAAGCGTAAAGAATGGACTCCTGCTTTTAAGATTTGGGGCCTTAAGCTACCCATCCACCTTAACGTCCGTCCATTTCTCGGTTTTGGCCGATTCCAGCACTGCGTCGCAAATTCGCTGGGTTTCCAGTGCCTGACGGAAAGTCGGCGCGGCCGGCTTGCCGGTATCGATTCCCGTCAAGAAATCGGCGACCTGGTGGACGAAGGTATGTTCGTACCCGATTTGCAATCCCGGCACCCACCACTTGTCCATGTAAGGATGTTCACGGTCCGTGACGTGAATGGATCGCCAACCGCGTAATTGGCCTTCATCTTTGTGGTCAAACCATTGCAGGCGGTGAAGATCGTGCAAATCCCAGGCGATGGAGGCGTGTTCGCCGTTGATTTCAAAAGTATAGAGAGCCTTGTGGCCGCGGGCATAGCGCGTGGATTCGAATGTCGCCAGGGAACCGTTGCTGAAACGGGCCAGGAAAGCGCAGGCGTCGTCGATATTGACCTTTTCGACTTTGCCGGTCAAGTTGTGCTTGCGCTCCTTGATGAAGGTTTCCGTCATCGCCGAAACGTTTTTCACCGAACCGTTCAACCAGATCGCGGTATCGATGCAATGGGCCAATAAATCTCCGGTCACGCCGGATCCCGCAGCGGCGGCGTCCAGGCGCCATAGGCCGGTTCCGCCTTGCGGCAATTCCGGGGAGATGGTCCAGTCCTGCAGGAACTTGGCGCGATAATGAAAGATGCGACCCAGGCGACCTTCATCGATCAATTGTTTGGCCATGGTAACCGCCGGCACGCGGCGATAATTGTACCAAACCATGTTCGGTACGCCGGCCTTTTCCACCGCCGCGACCATTTTGAGTCCTTCATTGGATTCGCGCGCGAGTGGTTTTTCGCAGAGAATCATTTTTCCGGCTTCGGCCGCCGCGATGGCGATTTCGCAATGGCTGTCGTTCGGGGTGCAAATATCGATGACGTCGATATCCTTGCGCGCGATTAATTTCCGCCAATCGGTTTCGACGCTTTCATAGCCCCATTTGTCGGCGAACGCTTTGGCGCCGGCCTCGTTGCGGCCGCATACGGCCTTCAATACCGGAACATGATCGTTTTCGAAGAAGTTACTGACTTTACGATACGCATTGGAGTGGGTGCGGCCCATGAAGCCGTATCCGACTAAACCGATATTTAATTTTTTCTTTGCCATGCTCTAAATCCTTCAGTTCCAGCCGTGTTTGACCCGGACCGCATTCATCGCGCCCAGGATTTTGTTCCAGGTGTCTTGTTTTTCCATTTCCGCGTTCGGGAACATGCAGCCATCCCAGCACATATGCTTGATGTCGATGTGCTGCTTGTTCTTGTCCCGCAGCCAAAAACCCGCATGGTAGGGGATGTCCAGTTTGCCATTCGGATCGTCCACGCGGCAATGCCGGCCGGTCTTGTCATGGGATCCGGATCCGAAGGCTGTGGCGTCGTTCTGGGCGACGTGGAAGTCCTTGACCCAGGGGCGCAGCTTGTCGGTAAGGGTCGTGTAGGCTTTGTCGAACTCGGGCTTTTCCCAGTTGAATCCCTTGGGCACCAGGGCGTCTTCTTCCGCATTGTATCCCAGCATAAAAAGCAGGGTATGCGCCATGTCCGCCTGGATGCCGACGGTCTTGGGATTGCCGATGCCTTCCAAGAGTTCCAGCAAGGATTTCCACCCGTGCATGCCGCCCCAGCAAATCTCGCCTTCGATGGCCAGTTGCTCGCCATAGCTCTCGGCGATTTTAGCCGCTTCCCGGATGGTCTCGATATTCCGTTTCTGATTGCCCACCGGATCCTTGGCGAAATTCGCGGGGCTGTTGGCCGTGTCGATGCGGATGGATCCGTATTTGCGGATGCCGATGTCCTTCAACTTTTTGCCGATGGCGCACGACTTGCGAACGGCCGTCAGATAATTTTTGCGATCCTCATCGGTGCCGAAAGCGCCGCCACCGCCCCAAACGGGCGCGACCAACGAACCAATGACAAGATTCTTGGCCGCGACTTTTCCGGCCAAGACTTTGAGGTCCTCATCGGTTGACTCCAAATCCGTATGCGGCAGGGAAAGGAACAAATCGATGCCATCGAATTTGACTCCGTTCACCGAAGCGTTGGCCGTGAGCTCCAACATCCGGTCCTGGGAAATGACGGGTTCGGCACCCGGCTCCTTGCCGCCCTTGCCAACAAGCCCTGGCCAGGCGGCGTTATGTAATTTCGGATAGGCATTCGTCATGATGGTCTCCGCTGTCTTATGTAAAGGATTCCGTAAAAGTTTCGTTGAAGGTTTAGGTAAAAGTTTTGGATTGATTTATTTCCGGATGTTCTTGAACGCGCCGGTATGCGGCGAGTTCGGGCTGGAGTCCGGACCGAAGTAACGTAAGGTGACCAGCGGCTCGGTGCCGGTATTGATGAAAGTGACGCCTTGGGTTGCGGCCTCGTGGGAAATGAAAACCTCGTCCTCGGTCTGGGCGCCAAAGCGAATCATGTTCGGCGATTCGATGCGCAGTTTGTTGATGCGTCCGATTCCCTGCATGGTGATTAATCCCGACGCGGCCTTATCCTTGATGGTCACCTTGACTCCGGGCTGCAAGGTCAACTCCTTGGCCGAGAAGAGGTCGCGATTGCCTCGGACCGCGCCTTGGTTCGGTCCGCCGAAGCGACCGTAAACGACCCAACGATCCTGGTAGCCTTCGGACTCCGTTTCGCCGTCGTGGATCGGTTCCAAATAATGGTGGTCGCGGAAATTCGGATCCACGTTGGCGTCCCAATCCAATTGTTCGACCAAATAATCGAGATCCTGCTTATGCTTTTCCGGGGTATCCTTGACGAAAAGATCCCAGTCCACGCGCCGGCCTTCCACCATGCTCTGATACATGGCGAAAACGTCGCTGCCCCATTGGGGTTCATAGGTGAGCAATGACCCAGGCGCATGCAGGACGCACGCTGGTACATGCCAGCCGGTTCCGGGAGTCAAACGATAGGCTTTGGAAAGATTCAGGATGCCATTGTCGCCCTTGTTCCAGTTTTCGAGGCAACGGCGCACGTCGGCTTTGGTGACACCGGGTTCAAGTCCGAAATAGGTATGCGGAAAATTATTGCCGATGGCATTGAGTTGGGGCGGGAAGTAGTAACATTCCGGTTTCCCCTCTTGCCCGACCAGTGCGGCCTGATCTTCGTTATGATGCATGTGATGGGGGATAGGGCCCATATTGTCGAAGAATTTGGAATAGATGGGCCAACGCTTGTACGTGTCCCACATTTTCTGGCCGATGAGGCGCGGGCCTTCCGCAGCCACGGCTTCGAGCAAGGTGAAGCGCTCGCCGTTATGCACGACGTAGCTTAAGCCTTCGTCGATGGCGCGATTGTCATTGCCGGCTTCGGTGGTGGACGCGAACCAACGTTCGTCGATTCCGCCGCGGTGCGCGCCCAGCGCGTAATAATCATCGGGATGCAATTTGAGCCGTTTGCCCGGCATTAAAAACGAACGGGGGACCCAACACGGCGCGAGTCGAAGGAGTCCCTCACCGGCCTCGATGGCCGCTTTAACGTTGGGCTGCTTGCTCGTTTTGGGGATCACTACTGCTGCCGTCATTTAAATCTCCGCGATAGACATTGAGTTTAACCGTTAGGACTGAGTATTACCGATAGGACCGACCGGTTGGACGGGCCGGTCCTATCGACAGGAAATTAAAATTACTCCGGCGGCGGAATCAGGGGACTAGGCGCCTGACGTCAATTTTAAACTTTGAGCGCCAACGTCTTTCCCCGATTCCCGTTCGCTTACTTTTTCAGATTCTTAAACGCTCCGATAGTCGGCGCATCCGGGCATGAATCCGGTCCGAAATATCGCAGCACTACCAGCGGTTCGCTGCCGGTATTCTCGTAGGTCACGCCGCGAGTGGCCGCATCGTAGGAAACAAAGGCTTCATCTTCGGTCATTTCTCCGAAGCGAATCATCGACGGGCTTTGCAAACGCAGTTTTCCGACGCGGCCCACGCCTTGGACGGTGATCAAGCCGTACGCGCCACCGTCCTTGATCGTAATCTTGACTCCCGGGTCCACCGTGAGTTCCTTGGACGTGAACAATTGTTCGCCATGGAAGTCGCCGTACACGACCCATTTGTCCTGATAGCCTTCGGTCCAGGACTCCGCCACGTTGATGGGTTCCAAATAATGGTGGTCGCGGAAATGCGTGTCCACATTGGCTTCCCAATCGAGTTGGTCCACCAGGAAGTCCAAATCATGCGCTTTGTCGGCGGGGAAATCCTTGGACAATAGTTCCCACTCGATGCGGCGCCCTTCGACCATGCTCTGATAATAGGCGAATACGTCGCTGCCCCATTGTGGTTCATAGGTCACGAAGGATCCGGGGGCGTGCAAGATGCGATCGGGCACGTGCCAGCCGGTGCCGGGCTTCAAGCGATAAGCCTTGGCTAAATCGATGATCCCATTGTCGCCCTTGTTCCAGTTTTCCAAGCAGCGTCGAACGTCTGCCTTGGTCACGCCGGGTTCCAATCCGAAATAGGTATGTGGAAAGGCGTTGCCGATGGAATTGAGCTGGGCGGGGAAGTAGTAACCTTCCGGCTTGCCTTCGCGGCCGACCTTGGCGGCTTGCTCCTTGCTCTGGTGCATATGATGTGCGATGGGTCCGGCATTGTCGAAGTACTTCGAATAGACGGGCCAGCGCTTGTATTTGTCCCACATCTTCTTGCCGATGAGCGCGGGGCCTTCCGAGGCTACGGCTTCCAGCAAGGTGAAGCGCTCGCCGTCGTTGACGACATAGCTCAAACCTTCGTCGATGGCGCGGTTTTCATTGCCCGCTTCGGTGGTGGATGAGAACCAGCGTTCGCAAATGCCGCCGCGATGGGCGCCGAGCGCATAAATGTCGTCGGGGTGGAGTTTAATCCGACGTCCCGGAATCATAAAGGAGCGTGGAACCCAAGCCGGAGCTAAACGCAGGATGCCTTCACCCGTTTCGATCGCGGCGCGGATTTTTGGTTTTTTGCTCGCTTCAGGAATGGCGGTGGCAGTCGTCATATCACAGTTTTCCTAGGTTAAAATGCTGATTTGGGGATAAATTGAACATGTATTAACCGTTTCAAAAAATACTTCTGACCCGGGAATGCAATTCTAAAATCCTATTGATTTTTAATGGCTTTATTGACTTTAGTAATTCTAATAATTTTAAACCGCCTGGGCCTCCGAATACAGGAATTTCCAGTCTACTTTCGCTTGAACTTTCCGTCCGTGATGATCTTCGATGGTAATCGATGGCGGCTTCGGATCCGCAGTGACGACTTCCACCCGGCCGAATCCTTTCGGCACGGGGGCCACGAGGTGAATCAGGCGAATCGATGTCGGTTTATCGGGCGAGAACCGTAAGGTCATCGGAATTTTGTGCTTCTTAAGAAGGTCTTTTCGAGAAATCTCCAAGCCGTCCGAATAGTACCCGCAAACCTCTTCGAGGCCCAGGCGAGCCGTATGCACGCCGTTCCAGGGCTCCGCATGGCGACCGCCATTGGAAATCCAAAACAAAGTGCTGGGAAGCGTGGTTGGGTCCTTAAGTGAAATCCAGACATAGCCGTCCAGGGTTGCGGCCGTCCACGCAAGCTTTCCCGGCCGACTGGCGACAAGAATCAAATCATCATAGCCGCGCCGCGCGGGGTATTCCTGCAGGGAAGTGAATCCGCCTTCGGCTAGGGGAACTTTCCCCAAGGAGGTAAAACGGGCCGCAGTTTTCAGGGCGCCGTATTCCTTGGCTTCGGGATTAGAGAAACGATCCGGCTTTACGGATCCGAAATGGAATGGGGAAACATTTACAGAATAGGGACGGCCCGTTTCCGGAAATTTTAAAATGGCGTGATGCCCGAAATTGTAATTGCCGTCGAGGCCGCTGATCAGATACTCCTGATAGACTGCGCTGTGCCCCTCGCGAAGCTTCAGGATCTTGGTCAGATGTACCTTGCTATTATCGGATTCGGTAACGGACCGTCCTCGCGTCGGAAGGCGCGTAGGCCGGTCCGTTGGGATTTCACCCGCGGGTAAACGGGTTTGCATTTGCATGATTAAGGCATCATCTGAATTTTTAATCAATTTCCAATTTGCGTTCGCGGCGTCGCCATGCACGTGCTTTACGCCGGCGCTGGATCCAAAAGGCAGGCAAAAATAATCGCCCCTTAGGACCCGGATGACCGGAGGCATCGAAACGGGAAGGTCTTTCGGCTTCCACGGAGCCAGGGCGTAAGGTTCCACTCAACGCCGTCCCAACCGGAATTGAACCAGCGCCATGTGGCCGCCAAGCCGGGTAATCTTCAAGTTAACCTGGGAATTCTTGAGCGTATAGGACGGTTCGCCGTGTAGGGTATCCATAGGAAAAACAAATACCAAATTGATTTAGGGTTCTCAAGGATTTTGGGAGTTTCGGCGATAGCGAAAAAAAAGGAAGCCCGACGGGCTTCCTGAATTCATCCTCATCCAATTTCAATGCCGGGGCTTCCGGCAACGGTTCGAACCTACTTGGCGGGCGCCTTTTTGGGGTCCGTCACAGCTGGTGTCCCGGCGGGCTTTTTATCCGTCTTTTTGGCATCGGCGGGTGTAGTGCCGGCCGCCGGAACGGCGGAAGCCGGAGTACTTGCCGCAGGCGCGGTTGTGGCGGGCGCGGAGGCGGCCTCGGATTTCTTAACCTCAGGTTTTTTTCCAAGCGGAGAGGCGCCGGTTTTCCCTTTGCCCGAATCGGGCGCGACATAACCGCTGTCGCCTTCCAATACCGGCATCAGCTTTCCGCCGCTCCGGATATTGCGAATCATCCAGTCGGCATCATCCGACAAATCGCTTGAGGGGTACTGCTTGAGCATTTTTTCAAAGGCCCGTACTGCGGCGGAATCATTTTTCAAATGCTCCGCGTGGATGAATCCCACCATGAACATGGCCTTGTAATTGTTGGCGCTCTTGGCGTACAGGTAGGAGAGGCGGTGGTACTCGGCCAAGGCCTGCTGATATTTTTCCTGTTCGATGTAAATCTGCGCCAGGCCGAAGCAAATGGAATCCTGCAAAGATTCGTTCTTGGGGAAATCGTTGCGCAAGCGCAAGTAAAGATCCACGGCAACATCCAGCTTTCGATCAAAATGCAGGTTCTGCGCTTGTTTATAGGCTTCCTGAGGATTTTTAATCTTGGCGGGCAGCAACGTGGGATCCATGATGACGACCTGAAATTCCCTTTCCAACCCTTCCACCTGTTTTACTTCGAATTTCGCGTAAGCGGTGCTTTTCAGGTTTTGGAAAATGTCATAACGGGAATCTTCAAAAGAAAGCGGGATGGTGTCCTTTTTATAACGTTCGGGATTGGTTTTGTACTCGATATCCAATTCCTTTGGATCCAGTATCAAAAATGCGGCTACGTCGCGCACGTACTTGTGGTAATCCTTATCCGTGGAGTCCTTGGTAAAATAAGGGCGATTGGCCTCGAAAGCCTTCTTAATCTTGCCCGAATCCAATCCGCCGGTTTTGGAAAGGATGGAGTCGTTATAGATTTGCGCCCAGTAGTTCATCTTATTCTCTTCCCGCTGGGCCAGGAGTTTCTCGTCATCCAGCAACCCGAGGGATTTGGCCTCCATGTAGGATAAGTCCCACGTCAACAAAAAGTCCACCAACGCATCGCGGGTGTAGCGATCTTGCATTCCCAGTGGGATTTCCTCGCGCAAGAAGTTGACGTCCTTTTCACGGAGTACCTTATTCTTCGCATAGGTCACCAAGGTATCTTCGGCCTTGATATTCGTCTGGCGTTCGGACTTGATATCCGTTTTGATTAGACCCAGTACCCGCTCGAAGGGTTTGGTTTGCTTCGGTTGTTTGGCCACGAGCCAGAAAGCGTGCCATTTTTTGGTGTCCGGATTTTGATAGGCGCCGTTGACCAAACCTGGCTTCATGGTATCCAGGGAGATGAACAGCGTCGGCATCATCCCGATTCCGTCCGGCAGGCAGAAGTCGCGTTTGATCCAGCCGACATGGCCCTGATCCGCCTTGGTCCAGGTGTTTTCCGAGAACGAGGCCGCCAATTTTTTGAAGCCCTCCAAGTCCTTGACCTCTTTAACCCGTTTGGCCAATTGTTCCTTGTTTTTCGATTCAACGTCGTAAACATCGTAGGATTCCGGGGATAGGTACGAGTCTTTATGCGCCTCATAATATTGGTGCAAGGCTTCCGTGCTGGCCACGGCCTCGTCGCTCTTATACTTGACGCCATACTTGGCTTTCAGGGCCGGAACCGCGTTATCATTTCCCAGCGATTTGTATTGGGTCAAATAATCTTGCGTCACCTGGCGACGGATTTTATCCAAAGCCGGTATCATTTGCGGTTGGCACGTGTCGATCTTCACGATAACCCAGGTCGAGTCGCGCTTGAACGGTTTGCTGATTTGTCCCGGCTTAAGCTTGGTGGCATCGGCGAACAACAGACTGTCGGAATTAACCATTCCCAACTCCCACATGGATTCACCCTGGTTCACCCGGCCGAATTTCCCCTGTTTGCCTTTGCTGGCGGCGTGAATCGAAAATTTCGTCGCTGCATCCGCGAAGGACGCTCCCCCGGCAATCGCTTTTTTCGCCTCATCCATGGTTTTCTTGTTGGGCGTTTGAAGAAGGGAGAGTTCGCAATAAGCTTTTTGTTGGTAACGTTGGGTGTTGGTTTGGTAGAAGGAATCTATCGGCGCCTTGGATGCGATTACGGAGTCGGCCACGGCTGAACGGACTTCCGAAAACGGTTTTACTTTCCCGGAGTCATTCGAGAATTTGGTGGGATTCGCCTGGTAATAGGCTTTCAACTGATCCATTTTCAGACCGTTGCATTCGGCGAGAAAGGTTTGGAAATAATATTGGGAAACGATACGTTGATCAATCAACCCTTGCCGGCCGTTCAACGTCGCGGACTTGCCCAACTTGGTTTTTTGGGCCGCCATGGATTGTAATTTTTGCTTCAAAATGAGTTCGAACTGTCTGCGTCGAGCCTCAGGGTCTTTCACCATTTCGGCCTGCCGATCATCCGAAAGGGTTTTCAACATGAAATCGAAGTCGCTTTGCGAAAAATTCGTCCCGGAAATCTTAGCCAGGACCTTGCTGCGATCCTCCCGTTTACCTTCGCAGGCGGCCAGGGATAACAGGGGAAGGATACACAAGATGCGCTTCATAGGAATCCTTTGTTGTCGAAAAAGGGATAGTCTTGAAAACGGCAATAATTTAGTAAAAACGACTTGGGAAAACCCTAAGGACGAAGAGACCACGAAGACGGCGGTGGGGGCGGTGCCTGCGGGAGGGTCCGCTGGGGTCTGTGCCGTGGGAGCGGGCGCAGCGGCCTGTACTGTGGGAGCGGTTAGGGATTAGGGGTTAGAAATATGGGCGGAGTGTTGGTTGGGGGTTAAACGGGTTGATGATGAGGCACGCAGAGGAAATGTGTTTCTGGACCTACGGGTCAAAGTCGCCTGGTTTTACCCTAGCCCCTAACCCCTATTCCCTTCCTTGTCCCCTATCTCCGCGGGGCCAACGAGGCGATCGCCTCTTCTACACTGTCGTAGATGTCGAGCAAGGTATTCGCTCCGATGATCTCGATGATTTCGTACACGTTATCGTTCACGTTGGCGATTTTAAAGCAGCCGTTTTTTTCCTTGGCCGTTTTGCTGAAGTGGAGAAGGATTCCCAAGCCCGTGCTGTTGACATAGCGCAAATTACGGAAGTCCGCGACGATTTGCACGAAGCCTTCCTTGATCAACTTGGTCACTTGATCCAAAGTGGATTCCACATTGGTGGCGTCCAAGTCCCCCATGAACTTGATAAGCTTACCATGGGATACGTTTTCCAGCTCCGAGATCTGGAGTTCGATTTGGGTGTCCATGGATTAGCTGTCCTCCCGCATTTTCGTGATTTTGACTTCGGTTCCCGCCTTGTCGATGGAAACGTTAATCGAATTGCTGATTAGTTTCACCAGCGCCAGGCCCCGGCCCCGCTGATCGGAACCCTGGGTGGGCTCTTGGTTCGAATCAATGACGTATTGGAGCTGGTTGGCCTTGTCCATCAAGGTCTTATTGCGTACCAGGAGCTCGAACTTCTTCCGGTCGATGCGGAGTTCGACGTTGATTGCCGGTTGCGAATTGTCGCCATGCTCGATGGCGTTGTTGGCGATTTCATCCACGATGGTTTCAATGCGGAACGCGTCGCGGGAGGAATAGCCCTTTTGGCGCGCGATGCCCGAGATGAATCGCCGCACCGCCGGCACGGAGCGCAATTTGGGCGGCAGCGTGATTTGCACGGTTTGGGCGGTCTGGGTGTATTCCCAATGGTAATGGTTGTAAGCCGTATGCGTGTCCGGATAGAATTGAAAAATCTTGTCGGCGCCCATTTGGATGAGCCGCTCGCGCAAATCATAATTTAGGCCGACGATGACCATATTGCCGCCGCGCTCCACCAGGCGCAGCTTGCAGCCCATCAGTTCCCCGAGAAAGGGCGAGGAGACGAAGGTCACGTTCTCCATGAGGGCGATGATGAAAAATTTCTGGGAGTCGATGATTTCCTGGAAAATTTTACTCGTGGCGTCGCAATCGGTGGCGTTCAAATCGCCTTCGAAATGCAACAGCATGATGCGCTCGTCTTGGCCGGAAATCTGCTGGCTAATCCGCATAGTGCCTCAAATGTCGCTTTCGTAGAGGAGCTTTTCACGTTGGCCCAGGGAGTCTTCCGGGTCCTTGGTCTTGATTACGTGGACCTGGGTATTCCCGTTTTCGCCTAAATCGATTTTCAATTCGCTGCTGAGCATCTGGACGATGACCAGGCCGCGGCCTTTCTTTTTGTCGCTGGACGGCGGTTTCGGGCTGTATACGGCGCGCTTTAGATTTTCCAGGTTTTGCCGCGTGCCCCCTTGATCCTGCACGGACAAGTGCATCTGTCCGGACTCGAATTTCGCCGAGAGGATGATGTCGCTGGGTACATCTTGGGAGCCATGTAAAATGCCGTTGGTCACCAACTCATCGACGATGATTTCGGTGCGAAAGCAGAATTTTTTGGAATAACCTTCGACGCGCGCCACTTCCGCAATGAATTGGCGTAAGGGAGGGATATATTCCAAATCGCTGGGAAGATGTACCGAATAGGTCACTGCGTCCTTCTCTGGGCTTTCCAAGCAATTCCCCTCTCGTTTCCGGAGACGTATAAGTTAACACCTCTCGGGTTTTTTACAAACATGTATTTCCTGCCCGAATCATTCAGAGTTTGCGTTCCAGGGCCTTGTCCATCCGATATATCATGGCCATGATTTGCGCCACCACTTCATAAAGCTCTTCCGGAATCGACGATCCCACCTCGACGTCGCTCAGCAATTCCGCCAGCTCGCCGTCCGGATGGATGGGGATGTCCAGGTCCAGGGCCTTCTTCACCAAGGCTTGGGCCAGGGCGCCGCGACCGGACGCGACTACGAGCGGGGCGACGTCTTCGTTGAGCTGGTACTTCAACGCCACGGCCAATTTCAACTTTTGATGAAATTCCATACTCGTTCGCGTTTCGGGTTGCGGTCTGATTATATCATTCGAGTAGCGGGAAAGTCAGGGTTCCAGAAGCGATTTTGGGACGATTCGGCAAATACAACTTCACGGCAATTTGTAATTTGAATATGGACTTTTCCCAGTAAACGTAATGAAACATGCGTAAACCCCGGTCAAGCATCAAGTTGCGGCAGCCCTCTCCGGAGCCGGATGCCTAGGTTGGCGCGATTTTTCCTTTGGGCTTTGGTTCTAACGCCCATCATCCTGATTCCAGCCGTTTTGATTGGTGGGCGAATTTGGTTTCACAGGCATCTGCAGAACGAAATGAAGGTTGGTGACACCCGCGTTCGGATGGTTCATCCGCACTTGTCCTGGGATTTGGATTTCCACGTCGATTCCCTGCTGATTTCCGATCAGGCGTTTTCATTGTCTACCGGGGGGCTGAATCTCAACCTCATTTTTTGGCAATCCCTGGCCAGCTTGCGACCCAGCATCGATTTGGAAACCGATGTCGTAAGCGTTTCCTTGTCGGACGATTCCGCCGGCAGGTCGACCAGGAAAAATGATTGGGTTCCGACTTTTCCGGGTCCGCGAATCCTGGTGCCGTTCAGGTTCCATGGCGTCGCGGTTCGCGTATCCACACCCGACTCCCAGGAAATTTCCCTGGTTAATCCGGAAATCCGTTCCGATGGACCCAAGGGGATTATCGTTTCCGCGTCGGGATTGGAGTTTTCCGGAGCCCCTGGCGGAGAAAAAGTTGCGTTACCAGCGAAATTATTCGTGGGCGCGCGCTGGTTTGGGAAATCGTTGCGCTACCAAATCCGCGTTGACCGGCAGAATGGCGACTTTGTCCATTTGGAGGGCGCGCATACAAAAACGGATCTGCGCGGAGGACGTGACTCCTTGGATTTTAACTGCGCGTCCCTAAAGGATTATGCGAATTTTTTCCGCGCGAAAAAGGCTCCGGATTTTCGATTGCTGCGGGGAAAATTTTCCTTAGCGCTGGATTCGCAGGTTAGCATGCGGACTACCTTTCAGGCGACCACCCCGCCCTTCTTTTTATTCGGTGCCGAGCATGTGGACCTCAACTTGACCGTGGAAGATTACCTCGGCCGCATCATAGCCAAGGCCCAGGGAGATTCGGGGGAGAGCCTGTATTTGCAGGGACAATATGCTCTCCCGAATTTTTCCTTCCCGTTAAAGGCGGCGGCGAATCCGTCCATCGCCGACAAGAAAAAAAAATCCTTAGGCGCTCCTTCGGCGCGCGGGATGGGAATTTCGGAGGAAGCGTTTTCTTCGGGCGCATGGTCGCGATGGTTGGCGAATATTTCGGGAACCTTTTCGGGTTACAGCCGGAATTTGCACATGGGCCTGGGAGGGAAAATTCTTCCCGCGGAGGTGGAAATCAGGAAGCTGCGCATCCTTCCGGGTTGGGTCGCCGAGGCGGATGTCCGGACACGCGACAGTTCCTTGATCCATTTGCGCGCCATCCGGACGGACTCCCTCCCTTGGCCACGGGCGCGCGTCGTGGCCCCAGGCGCCTTGATTCCGCGCGGCTTGGCGGGCGGGCGGTCCCCATGGAAATGCGATTTCAACGGACGCATCGGACCGCGGGAAAGCTGGGCGCATGCCTGGACGGACACCAACGTCCATTTTTCCGAGGGGCGCGTGCTCGGTCAATTCAATAACACCGCAGTTTCCGTACAGGCCTGGGTGCGCAATCCGAAGGCCTTTGGCGCGGAGTGCGATTCCGGTTACGCCAACCAGACGGTTCGTTATGTGCACGGATATTATTTGCATGAAGCGCATTTATGGTCACACGGCGTGCGTTGGGAAGGCGCCGGCAAGGTGGAATGGGAAAAGCACGGGAATAATTCCCGTGAAGCCTCGCTTGAGTTTGCGGTGAAAAACCCGCGCTTCGGGGAAGGGCGGTTTAACATGCCGAACCCAAGGCAGATGAACGCGAAAGCCATCGACCTGGTCCTCGACAAGGCCCCATATCCCCGCTTGGGGCGAATCCTGACCTTGCATCCCACCGTTGCGGGAGATTTCCGGTGGGATGTGCCCCGGCACATCGGAGCGACGGCCTTGCGAACGCGATTCATATACGACGGAAAGGCGTTGAGCCTGGACGGAAAGGCGGATTGGGACTCGACGAGGATGCGACTGGAGTCCGCCGATTTAGCTTATGGGAAATCCCGAGTCCGGCTGTCCGGCGCGGTTCGCCTGCATGGCAAGCATTTCTACGCCTTGTGGCCCATGGGACGGAACGATGTCCAAAGCGTGTCATTTTTTACCGAACAATTCGACGCGGCGGAACTGGCAGAATTTTTAGGCCCCAAATATCCGGTTGAACGGGGAATATTGGACGGCAGCCTGAGCTTCACCGATTCGGCCGGCTTCCGCGGGCGCTTCTCCATGGATCACCTGGAGTTGACTCCGCTCAAAAAGCAATTGGGCATTACACATTTGAATGTGAACGGGAAAGGCGATGATATCGAAATCGCGTTGCGTACGACGGCTGCGGCGGGGTTTCCATGGCTCAACGACACTGTGTCCGTGAGGGTCAGCGGATTGTTGGGCGGCTCCCCCTTGTTGAACGCCGAAGCCGCTTCTGATGATGGACTACGCTTTGCCTTCGCCGGAAATTCCCCGGGGTTCCGGAAAGTGGAAGGGAATTTCACCCTGTCCGGTCGGGCCGTTTTACCGGGACAGGCCGGCGAGATCAAGGACGTCAGGTTGACGGGGCGGGTATCTGCCCCCTTCGCGAATGATTTCATCCAGAAACTGGCGGTCGACTCAGGAGCATTTGGCGGTCGGTACAGCATTCCGGGGCTCGATACGCAGGTTTTTTCCGGCACGGTCTCGCTGCACGGTGGGAAATTGATCATCCCTGACATCCAGGCCCGGAACGCGGGCGGCACATCCCTGACCGGCGAAGCCGTTTGCGATTTCACCGGCTCACCCAAGGTGAACGTCAGATTAAACGGCAGCAACCTCTCGCTGCGGTTTCCAGGTATTCAAAAATTGATTTTCCGGGATGCATCGGCCTCGTTGAAAATCGATACGGCCGGACTTTCGGCCCACGCGAACATTTCCAGTTCGGAATTCTATTCCCTCCGGCCGCCCGTGACGCTGAAGGGCAATGTCTTGGATCTCGAGGCGGATTATTTTCAGCCGCCCCAACCCGCCAAAGCGGGCGTGGCCCCGCTTGTCGGGGAGGGAATCGGGTCCCGGAATCCCCGGCTCAGGATCAAGGGCCGGGTGAAGGACTTCCTCTTCAAGCATAAAATCGGGTTCCGCGACATCGAGAAAATTTTGCGCACCGTGAAGACGGATAAACGAAAAAAACGAGTGAAACCCATTGACGTGCAAATCAATTTGGAAACCGCCGGGACGGCCAATCGCATCGAAACGGATATTCTGCGGATGAATTTGACGGGCGATTTGGCCGTGCGCGGAACCTACCCCTACACCTTGTTGACCGGGGAATTTTCCGCTTTGTCCGGCGAGCTGGGGCAAACCAACCAGTCCTACGATATCACCGACTTTGACTTGAAATGGCAGAACGCCACGGCCGAAGAGGGGCGGCTCGCGGTCGAGGGCAGGAAAAAACTTCGCGCGGATTGCAAGCCGGATACCAAACGAACTTGCAATGTTTACATCAAGTTGGCCGGACGGCTGGATGAGATGGGGTTCACGTACGATACCGATTGCGGGTCGAATACTGGGGAAGCCATAGAGCCGGCGGCGCTGATCAATTCGGTCAGCCGGGGATGCTATTCCGATCAATACATCGCCGGTGCGGGCGGCGGGAATTATGGCGAGGCCGTGGTGAATTTTTTGGAGCCCACGCTCAATGAAAAATTGAGCAGCATGGGAAACAGTTTTTCGCAAGGGTGGATCAAATCCACCCAAGTCACCGGCATCGGTTCGGTAGTGTCCAGCGACACCGCCGGTTCGGAGCCCATCGCGTTGGAGTTGGAAAGCAAGGAAAAATGGGGCGTCAGCGTCCGCGCCAAAGCGGGGTACCACCCCGAAAAAAAATTGCCGAATCCGTGGGAGGATAAAGTCTCTTTGCAATGGAAGCCTCCGCTTGACCGCGTGGCGACGGATTCTACTTGGCGTAAGCGCGTGCGGGATCGTGTCACCCTGGAGGCGTCGGCCGAGTCGCGTCCCGAGGAAAAGGTCGGCGCGGAACAAAACACCCAGGTACGCAAGCAAGTGGGTGTAAGCTACCATTATAAATTTTGGGACCTCTGGTAGGCCCGGCCCATGGCAAGAAATAATCCACTTCTCATCCTGGCGGGATTGGGTCTGGCCATTGCATCATCTCATGCGGCCACCCTAACGTTTGCGGGCAACGATCACCTGCCCCGGAAAAAGATCGACGCCGTAGTCAGTCCCCCGGATCATCCCGCAGCGCTATCTGCGGAAGAATGGGACGATTGGGTCGATGACGCCACCTTGTCCCTATCGGATTTATACGGCGAATCCGGATACCTGGACGCGGCGTTCAAGGTCGCTCAGCCACAGCGTGGCGGGCTTGATTCCGACCATGTTGCCTTGATTATCCGCGAAGGACGCCGGTATGCTTTCGGGAGCGTGACGGTTACCACCACGGACGGTTCCTGGCCCCGAATCGATACCGCCGGCGTCGATTCCCGATACGGTCGAGCCTTCGCCAGGGATTTGATTTTTAATGATCGACGGTCCATTCTCAATGTCTACGGCATGGCCGGTTTCCTGCACGCGAAATCGACCGAACAAATCACCGTGGATACCGCCGGCAAAACCGTCGCATTAGAATTTCAAGTGGATCCCGGTCCGGCCGTCATCTTCGACACGTTGATGATACGCGATGTCCGCGAAGGGGACAGCAGCAGCGCCCCAGGAATTACGCGACCGTCGCGACTGCGCGGAATTTTCGGGATGCGCAGGGGCGATACCCTGAGCGTGGCCGCCTTGGGAAATTTCGAGCGGAAATTGAAATCCACGCGAACCTTCAATTATGTCCGCCTAAAGGACAGCCTGGGCCTGGCCTCTGGGCGTGGCAGCGCCCTTATTTTGAATACCGAGGAAAAGGTTCCCGGTGAATTGGATGCCGGGTTGTTTTTTGAGACCCAATACGGCGCCGGCGTTTCCGGGAACTGGAGCCATGGGAATATTCAAGGCATGCTTCATGAAGGTCGGTTGGGAGGATCTCTGGCGCAACGCAAACAAAGTTTGTACGCGGGTTATTCATCCCCCCTGTTTTTCGGCACCAGCCTTCGGTTCGACGACGACTTTGTGACCAATTGGTATCAGGATAGTCCGTTGCGGCAGAATGCCCGGGCCTACAATGGTGATTTCGATATCACCAACTCGGCGAAAATTTCCCGTGCGCTGGCGACCTGGCTGAGAGCGGTCAGTACCGGAGAGTTGACGGGAAAAAGTGAAAAGCTGGACACCAATCGCACCGAGCGCACCTTCAACCTGAATTTCATCAACTCCGGATTTTTTAGTTTCGTCAATGACCCGGTGAATCCCATCCAAGGGATTCGCTTTTCCCTCACTTGGGGCAATGGCGGGTCGTTTCTCAATGACGCCGGTTATATCCAGTCCCCTTTATCCGGGCGCCACAATTGGTTGGAAGTGGAGAGTGCCTATTACTATCCGCTCTTCGAGCGTTTGAACCTGGCCTTACGTCTGGACGGGGGTCGATTTTTTGCTCCCGGTAACATCAACTCGGAACGGTTTTTCCTTGGGGGACCACGCAGCGTCCGAAGTTACGGCTGGCGAAAATTATGCCCTGAAAAGGATCTCACGACCGGAGTTTGTCTCACGGACGGCGTGATGCCGGAATATATCTTGACCTCCTTCGAGGTCCGGATAACCCCTTTTTCTCCCGGTATTGTGAATCCTGAAGGCTCATGGCGAGGATTACTCGGAATGCAACTGGTCCCATTCGTCGACTTTGGCACGGTCTGGCAAGTGGGCCGGTCACCCACCGAATCCGGAATGGGGCGGGCTATCGGCATGGGGTTGCGGTATTCCTTGCTGTCCATATTCAATTTGCGGCTCGACTACGCTTTGGATTGGCAATCCCGCAGTCATGATCAGTGGGTTCTGGATTTGGCGCAAGCGTTCTAAACTTCCCGTTTAACCGGGCCTGCCATAATTGCACTTCAATAGGTGGAACTTTTTTCGATTTGCAGTATATTAGTAGGGATTAAAATCCTTAGTAAGGATTAAAATCCAGGAGGAGACATGGCTTTCGCGCCAAAGATTTCAGCACTAGGTACCGTCTTGTTTTTGGCCATGGCCATTACCGGCGCGCCCCGGGGTGAAACAACCGGAACCTGCTCCCAAGATGGAGATAATCCTCCGGAACGAGGCCAACAAGGCTCGGTCAACGTGATAACTACCCCCGAAAAAGCAGTGGTCTACCTTGGGGGCAACAAATTGGGCTTCTCGCCCATCGATACGACTTTTCCAAGCGGCCGCCACACTTTGACCATCATGCTGAACGGCGAAGAACTTGTTAATGAACGCGTCAATATTTGCGGCGGGCAAAAGACGGTCATAGAGAAAAAACTCCTAATGCCCTACGGAAGCGTGGCCCTGACCACCAACCCGCTCAAGTGTAATTGCCGCGTATCAGTCGATGGGGATGTAGTCGGAACCACCAAAGGTGGGGTGTTAACCATTAATCGTCTTGAAGCCGGCACAAGAATTTTCAAGGTTTCGAATGGTAAGCGTACCAAAGAGGTCTCGGTGACTGTCTTGGCCGAAGAAACCGTGAATGTAAAAGTGGACTTCAATTCCAAATAATATCCGGACTTGCCTCAGCGAGTCGTGCCGGAAAAGTGGTGTTCAGCCCGCTCGGTCAAGCCGAGTGGGCTTTCTTTATTGGAGTTGCCGGGAATCCGTTCCGACTAGCAATTGGCCTAGGCGGATTGGGGGAAAGGTGGAGGCGACAAGCGGATTCGAACCGCTGAATAAAGCTTTTGCAGAGCTCTCCCTTACCACTTGGGTATGTCGCCAACATGGCTGAAGTTAAAAAAATAGGCAGGAATTTCAATTCACGGGATGAAAACCGGATTCAGCCCGGAGCTACAATCCGGGATTTACTGAAAAGCTCACGGGAACGGCTGCACTTTTTTAATTTACGGAGTCTCTTTTTTCGGTCTTTGTTTATTTTTAGGGGACATGGTTTGGCTCGGGGGCCTGCATCCACTTTCAATCTTGTCGCTGGTCGACGTTGGAATCTGATTTGAAATCAAAAACGCTGGCTCTCATCCTGGCATTGGTTCCCGCTGTGTCCTTTGCAAGCAGCTCCAAACCCGACACATCCCATGCCGTTGGAAAAATCGCCGTCCTGGACTTGGTCGACATGGGGGATAACCAACAACATTCGGAGATATCCGAAATCCTGCGGAAGGATTTGTCTGGTAACTCCAAGTGGACGGTTGTCAACCGGGACACCTTGAATAAGCGCCTCACGGATTTCAACATGAACCCCAGGCAGGCTTGCAATAATCCGCAATGCAGCTTCGACATCGGAAATGTCGTACAGGCTGAATACGTATTATTCGGGACATCCACCTCATTTGGAAATATCCATACCGTATCGCTGAAGATTTTGCACATACCCACCGCAAAAATAGCCTGGACAAAGGTTATGGAGGCATCGGGCCTTACCGAAGCGGAAAGGATGAATGGGTTGGAAAAATCGTTATCCGCTGCGGTGGGCGAGTTTTCCCAGGTCAGACCGGGATTGGACAAGGGGAAACACGGTCGTTCTCTCGCGGTAATCGATCTCAGCGAAAATACCCCCCAATCCCGCGCGTTTTTCGACCGGGTATGCACCCGAATTTATGGGAATGGCGCATACGATTTAATGAGCCCGACGGAACTGGCCGAGCTTTTAGCGGCATTGGAAATCAATAAATATTCTATCGTCCCCTCGCTTGAAAACATGATTGGCCTGGGTCAAAAACTCGGTGTGTCCAACCTCCTTTACTCGAGGTTGTACCGCGACGGGAAAAGTTTCATTTATCGATTGGCCATGTACGATGTTGCCGGGAAAGCCTTGGTCCTGGAATTGCCGCCTCAACCATCGGATGAGCTGATCAAATTACTGGACTATGAAAAGGTTTTTTTTAATACTCTATTCAGTAAAGAAAAAGATGGCGGACAACCCGTGGTCGTCAAAGACGGCGGCCACTCCAACAAGGCCCTGTGGATTTCCCTGGGCGTGCTTGGGATTGGCGGTGGCGTAGCGGCGTACTGGGTGGAAAACCTGAAAAAAAGTCCTGATAATGGCGCTAACAACGGCGGGTCGATTGGGCAACCAAAACTTCCGCCACCCGAACCGTAACCGTGACGGCTTACGTGAGGGAATCGGTAAAATATATTTCTAGGGATTGCATATGAGCGATACGAATTTCAGCTACATGGAAGTTTCCGCCAAGCGTAAAAAGCGGAACCAATTCATATCCGTCTTGATCATCGTGGCAATCGTACTGCTGGGGGTGATCGTATGGGGCTGGATTGAATTGCAAAAAAGCCGCAACGCGGAACGGATAAAAAATGCTCTGAACAGCCAAGTCGAGCCAGGCTTCAAGGAGCCCGAAGCGGGCACCGAGCCTTTCACGGATTCGGGTAAAATCGTCCTGCAAGATACCGCTAAATCCATCCCCAAGCCAGTCCCGGCGCCTGAACCCGTAGCGAAGCCGATGCCCGAGCCAACTCCGAAACCCGAAGTCGCCGCCATACCGGAACCGAAACCGGTATCGCACCCAAAACCCAAACATCAAACGGTTAAGCCTTCCGAACCTGCCGTCTCACCGGAACCAGTCGCAATTCCGGAACCGGCCAAACCCCAGCCTCCCGCGGTAAAACCCAAACCGGAGCCCGTCGTCAAGCCGGCTCCCGAGCCGATTCAAGTGGCCATGCGTAAACCGGAACCGACTCCCGCTCCCAAGGCAGTCGTGCCACCCCCTGCCGTCGTACCCGCCCCCGCTCCAGTCAAGGCCTTCCCGCCGGAAGATCTTCCCTTGCCTGAAAAAGTGGAACCAACCGATGAGGCCCGCCAAGCCGTGGTCGCCTTGCCCGCCCCAGCGCCGAGACCGGCCGCATCTCCCGAAGCCGGAGCGGCAACCGATGCCGGCTCGAACAACTTCAAGTTGGGCATATCGGCGTACAAGCAACAGGATTATGTGAATGCCATCCGTTCATTCTCGGCGCTGTCCAAGCCCACCTCCAAGAAACGTGGCGCCCAGGATCGCGAAGAATACGTGCAGGGCAACTTCCTGAAAGGCGTATCCCTCCTCAAGGTCGGACATATGAGCGAGGCGGTATCGGCCTTTCAAAACGTTCTCGAGTATGAAAAGTATTATCCCCTCGCGAACATGAATCTGGGTATTTGTTACGTCGAGTTGAAGCAGTATTCCAAGGCACATCAAGCGTTTGAAGCGGTCATCCGGGATCAAAGTTTCATCGAACCCGCGGTCTTTGACGACGTGATGCAGAGGACTAAATATTTTTGGGCTTTGGCTTGGACGCGGCTGTATAAGAATTCCACGAATCCGGACAAGCAGAATTACTATCGTCAGCAGGCCACGTTGAAGTGGAAAGACTACGAAGTCTGGTTCTCGAAGAACGACAAGTATAAGAACGAGAATCTGAAGGCCGAAAACTACCTCAAAAGCATTAGCGACCTCTAACACCGAGGGAGAAAAGGTTTGCCATGATGAGCAGCAGAATCCTGACCAGTTGTTGGCTTTTGGGGACTTTCGCCGTAACTGCGGCGAACGCCGTGACCGAGGCAACGGACGCGAGTAAAACCGTCGTCGTTGTGTCCAGCGACAACCCTAAAATATCCGGACAGCTTTTCCATCCGAAAATTTGTCCCAACATGGTCAATTACATTGCGTTCGTCCGCCAGATTAGGGATAACCGACAGATCTGGCTGTACGATTCGAAGACCAAAGAGCTGACGCAAATCTCACCCAAGGCATCCGGCAGTAAAATCGAGGACGTCAATATAGACGAGGATCCGGACCAAAACATTTTCAAAGGTTATGAGGATGAGTTGGAGTGGTGTCCTGTGTTGCATAGTGGCGTCCAATATTATGCTTATGTAAGCGCCGGCGGAGTGAATAACCATGACGTGTACATCGGCGCCATCGGCTCCAAGCAGCATACGCGCCTCACCTTCGACCCGGAGGTGGACGGCGCGCCGCGTTGGTCGCCCGACGGCAAGAGTCTGGTATTCGTGTCCGCGCGCACGGGAGACGGCGATCTATACCTGGTCCCGGACATTACCAAGTACCTGGGAAAAGACATCAAGCGAGAGTCCCGAAACGCCTTTGAACGTTTGACCACGAATCCCGGTGAGGAAATGTTTCCGGCGTACTCGCCCGATGGCCGGTTTTTGGCTTATACCACTCGCACCAGCGGCAATAAAAAACGCGGCCTCTACACCATTGCCTTGATGGATTTCAAGGACGAGAGGAAGATCAAAATTTTCAATAATCAAATCACCAATAACAAGAGCCACCCGTCCTGGTCTTTCGACGGTCATTTCGTCGCTTATCAGATCTCAAATGATCTGAACGATCGCGTGGTGGACATCGGTGTGATGCAATTGAAAGTGGATCCCCAGGGCCATCTCGTGGAAGTCGCGGATTTGCATGGGAAAACACCGAAAATTGCCGAAAACGTGTACCCGAGTTCCTATACCGGGCCGACTTGGCTTCCCGGATCGCGCGCCATTGTTTATGCCAAGCGCGAATCCAGCCGGCTCAATCCTTTGGAAGTGGTCAATTTGGAAAAGTGGCTGTACGATCAAAACTACACCCGCGCCACCATTACCACGCAAAGCAGCATCCATCGCGATGTCGACTGCTTGCCCAATTATCCCATCATCGTATTTGCCGGGCAGTCTGGACTCGATTTCCAAATTTTTGCCTCCGTGCTGATTGGCTCGGATCTTCGTCTGGGCGCGGAAAAGGTGGACCTGGCCAAGTATGACCTTTTTAAGAATTAAGTCGATTCCCTTCCATAAGGGAATCGTTCCCATCTTTTTGGTAGCCGTCCTGAATATTTCGGGGTGGGGAAAGGAAGATCCGGTCGAGCTAATCCGTCGCCATCGGTACGAAGAAGCTATATCCATTTGGGATGGGGACATCGGAACCGGAAAGTTGGATGAAAAATCCTTGCGCGCCCTGAAGGGCAAGTCGCTCGCCTATTACCGGTTGGGGAGCCTCTTTGACGTTTTACAGGGATTTTCAAACTCCATCATGGCTGAGTATTACGCCGGCTTAATCACGGATAACAGCACGGCCATCCACTATACCTACCTGGGTCAAATCCAGTACCAAGCCAGAAAATTTCCCGCGGCCAAGGCATCCTTCGAGAAAGCCAAAAAACTCGGCGGAGCCGGACCGGCCATGTTGGAGATGGCGGATGTTTTTTTGGGGGCCACCCGCAAGCAAGTGGGAGAAAGCGCTCCGGAATCCCAGAAGGCGATGCGCGACAATGGCGCGCAGTGGGAGGAACTGGAACTCAAGGGAGCCACACCTGCGGATCTTACGCCGGGAATGACGACGGCTTCCCAACGCGGCCGGCGTTGCAAGTTACGCATTTTATTAATGTCCAACTCGCCGAATCTCTCCGACGTCGAGCTTTCGCTCGCAGCCGTATTGAGCGATGCGCAGCAGCCGGAAACCTATCTCGACCAAGGCAAGAACACGCAAATCAATTTTTATGATCCTTTCCTGATGGAGACTTTATCTGCGGCTTATTTCACCTTGAGCAAGCTCACCAATCTGCGCATCAAAACCGAGGAAAAAAATTTCCCGGATTTGGCGTCTAAATTCAACACTGACTTGGCGCTCGCGGAATGTTGCGCGCGGCTTGGACAATGGAAAGAAGCCAGCGTCTTTTTGGGTCAAAATACCGATGTGGAAGCCCAATTGGTAAAGGCGGAAGTTCTGGTCCACCAAAATCGCGCCACCGAGGCGAAGTCGCTTTTGGAAAATCTCGGCGCGGCGAGTAAAAGCCCGGCGGATAAAAGAGATATCGCGGACTGTTACTACCTTTTGGGATTGGATCTCGAGAAGGGTTTGAAGTTGGCGGGCCAAGCGGTCCGGGATAAAAATGGACCGAATTATTATCGGACATATGCCAATTTATTGTTTGCCAACGGCCAATCGGATTTGGCCATGCAGCAATTCGCCAAGGGCTACAAAATCGAGTATCGAAACCGGATCGATCAAATTGATCCTGAGTACATGTGCGACTATGCTTTCGCGATTTTTAAATCCAACAAGCTTCGGTACGATGAGATCGTGGAGACGCTTTACCACCTCCAGAAGGAATTTCCAGCTTGCCGACAGATGCATTATTGTATGCAGGGCATATCCGCCGGGTTGGCGCGGAATTATGAATCCCAGCGAATTTTCAGGAAGGGTGGCTAGCCTGGCCGGGGGCGTCCGTCGCGACGGGGCGCGGTCACGAAAGGAATCATGAGGGGACTAGAAGACATTCACACGGTATTCAGGATGGGAACCATGGGCATAGTGAAAATTCTGAACTACACCTTGCTGGCGGTTCTCTGCCAGTCCGTGGCGTTTGCCGCGCCAAAGAGCGCGGGTGGGAGCGAAAATCTGAAAGGTGGCCGCCTGATCTACGCGGAACCCATTCTGCCGGATACGTATGATCCGATAACGACCTCGGATAATGAGACGTCGTTACGGCTGTCCGAATTGTTGTTCGAGTCGCTGGTTTATATCGACTATCGCGGTGAAGTCAAAGGCCGGCTGGCTGAAAAGTGGAATGTTTTCAATGGCAACCAGCGCATTACGTTTTACCTGCGCAAAGACGTTAAATGGCATGATGGGACCCCGTTTACGGCCAATGACGTCAAATTCACTTACGATGCGATCATGAACCCGCTCTCGGACGTCAGGCCGGAAAGCCGTCAGGCCTTAGACGTGATCAAAAGCGTTTCCGTGCTGGGTGATTACGTCGTCAAGTTCGATTTCAATTCCAGCGTGGCCGAGCCGGAGCGTCGTTTCTTGTTCAAGATCATTCCACAACATTTGTTCGACGGTAAACCCGTCTTGTCGAAATTCTCCAAGTTTTCGAAGGCGCCAGTCGGCACTGGTTATTACAAGTTCGATCGCGAGACCAAAAACCACGATGTCATCCTGACCGCCTTTACGGACCATTATGGCGGACCTCCCAATATCGGCGAGATCAAGATGGTGTATCAGCCGGAAATGTCCTTGTTGGTGCAAAGCCTTTTGCTGAACGCGATTGATTTGGTGGTGGAAGTGCCGCCGGGCAAGATTGCCGAAATCGCCAATACCGGCAAGTTCATGATCATTCCGTATAACTCTTTGGCCTTCGCGTTCTTTGGATACAACTGCAACAACCCCATCCTGAAAATCAAGGAAGTGCGCCAAGCCTTCACCATGGGCATGGATCGGAATAAGATGCTGGAAGACATTTATTTCGGGAAGGGCGAGGTCATCTCCGGTCCCTTTTCTCCGGCGTCTTGGGGTTATAATCCGGACGTCGCCCCGTGGCCTTTTGACGTCAGCAAAGCCAAAGCCTTGCTCGACAAAGTGGGCATTAAGGATACCGACGGCGATGGGATTCGCGAATACAAGGGAATGCCGCTCAAGTTCAAACTCAAAATTCCGATTTACAGCGGCAATGAAGGTGGGTTGTCCGTTTGCCTGCGTTTCCAAAATTACCTGAAGGCTTTGGGCGTTCAGGTCGAACTGCAACATCGCGAATATGAGAAATGGAAAGAAGAAGTCAAATCCAAGCACGATTTCGACATCGTCTTCGCCGAATGGCTCTTCGACAATTCTTCGGACATTTCCTCGCTGTTTTACTCTACGAAAAATCAACCGCCTTCCGGCGACAATTTCATCTCGTATAAGAATCCCAAGGTCGATAGCCTCTTGAACAAATTCTCGACCACCATCAATCATGAAGTGCGTCGGCGCATTAATTACGAACTGCATGAGATTCTGGCCGAGGAATGCCCCTACACTTTCCTCTGGACCCTGGAGAAGAATGCCGCGATCGAAAACAAGGTCAAGAAGGCCGTTGTTCACCCTTACCGGTTTTTTACTTTTATCAACGACTGGTTCATACCAGAGGACGAAAGGGATTGAGTGCAAATGGCTGCCAAGATGCATAACGGTTTAGGCTGGGGTTTGCTCCTGGGACCGCTGCTTCTGGTTGGTTGCGGAACCACCATCAGCGGTCACGTGGTCAAACCCGATGGTTCCCAATTGACGGAACCGAATGTCGTCGTTTACACCAGCCCGCGCACGGAATCCGTCCGGGTAGGGAATGACGGGGATTTTAAAATCAGCACCAATGTGCTGGAAGAGAATGAATATACCCTGATCGCCGAAGACAAAGACGGCAACATGGGTTATGTGAAAGCCTTCAAGCCGAAGAAGGGCGCGAACAAAAACATTATTCTCCGCCTCTCCCGGGAAATCGACGGAAAGGACGCCGTCATGGAAGGCGGGCCCAATGAAGGGAATACTTCCGGGTTGGGAGAAAAAATCCTGAAGTCCAGTCCCTAATCCAGCAGGGACGGGGGCGGCCGCATTTTGTCGGCGCCTGGGTCCGGAAAACGAATGCGCGCCATATCCAAGATCGTCGGATTTTTCGCCGGTTCCATGGTTTTGGTTTCCTTGCTTATTTTTTCCATCGTCCATTTGACTCCGGGCGATATCGCCGCCATGCATAACCTGTCCCCGGCCACGGCTCACGCCTTGTATTTAGATCGTTCCTTGCCCGTGCAGTATCTCCTCTGGTTCAAGGATTGCCTGCGCTTCGACTTCGGCATTTCCATGGTCAACGGCAATAAGGTCTCATCCCTCATCGCGGAGTACGGGCCGCCGACCCTTTTGTTGACCTTCGGCTCCTTGTTTTTTTCCTTGGCGATAGCAATTCCGCTCGGGGTTTATCGCGGCCTACGGCCTGCATCCCCGTTGGGAAAATTTATCAGCCTGGCGGTTTACACATTGTCGTCCATACCGGTCTTCGTATTGGGTTATATCGTTTTGGCCGTCGTGTTCGGCGTATTCAAGTTCTATGTAACGGCTCCACCGGACGGGCCGTTTAAATTTTGGCCCACCTTTGGCTATTACTCGCTGCCGATATTTGTTTTGGCGGTGGGAAACGGGACGATTGGCGAGTTCATTCGCTTCATTTCGCTTGAGGTCCAGAACATCAACGGGGCCATGTATATCAAAGCGGCCCGGGCCCGTGGCAGCCGGCTCTGGCGGCATTTCTTTAAATCCATGGTGTTGCCCATCTTCAATATCGTCGTGACCAACATGGCCGTCTTGCTCGGGGGCTTGGTGGTGGTCGAGCGCATTTTCAATTTTCATGGACTGGGTTGGCTGAGCTGGGAAGCGACCCTGAAACGGGACTTTTCCGTCATCATGGGCATCACCTTGGTGATGGCGTTTTTAATCCGCGCCTTCATGCTGGTGAACGATTTATTGGCCGTTTGGTTGGATCCGCGGATGCGCGAATGAGTTCCAGGAGATTGCGCATCTTCCTGAAGCAACCGGGAGGCTACCGGATCCTGGCAGGTGCGTTCATTGTAACGGTACTGGCCTTGGCCACCTTGACGGGCCGGGCTTGGACCGAATTCGGCCCGGAAGAGATGGATTTGCAAGCCTTGTTGGCACCTCCTTCCATCGGTTGGCTGCGGGCGCTTTTGACGACTCCGGAAGGGCTGCGCATCCAGCAGCGCAACGAAGCGGGCCGCAGGGAAGGCAATCGTACCCCGCGCGCGACGTCCGGCGACGACGAGAATCTGGATTTCCTGAAAGGTGACGACGGCGCAGGAGTGCGAGGTCGGTCCGGAGAGGGTATGGCCGCGGCGGAAACGTCCCCCCCGGGAAACGGGGACCCGGCCGCAGATACAAAGGCGAGAACCCATCCTTTAGGCACCGATAAAAACGGGCGCGACATGACGGCCTTATTGATTGCCGGCGCGCGCAATTGCTTTCTACCCGGATTGGTGACTTGCTTGGTGGCGCTCGGATTCGGGGTGCCCCTCGGCCTATGGGCGGGATATTATGGCGGCCGAATCCGCAAAATCGTCGGCACTTTTAATTCGACCATACTTTCCATGCCACGCTTGGTGCTGATCCTCGTGGTTATCTGCGCCTTGGAACCGAACGTGTATTACACCATGGGAGTGTTAGGAGCCACGCTGATACCGCGCGTGTCGGAATTGATCGCGACCCGCGTGCGCATCCTTTCTAACATGGGATTCATCGTCGCGGCTAAGGAGGCGGCCCTCAGCGATATTAAGATTCTTTGGCGTCACCTGTTCTGGTACCAGAACCGCGCCGTGTTCTTCATTCAGTTTTCCCTGATCATGGCGGAGTCGATTTTGGTGGAAACGACCTTGAGTTATCTCCAATTCGGAACCAAGCCTCCGGAAGTCTCCTGGGGAAACATCATCGAAGGCAGCCAGATGTCCTTCTTTAGCGGGTTTTATTGGATCACCTTCTTTCCGGCCGTGGCCATCATCCTGGCCATTCTGGGGTTCTTTTATCTCGGAGACGGACTGAACGCGAGGCTGGCATATCGTGAAGGACGATAAGGTTCCGGAAGGCCAGCCGAACCGCAGTGCGGATGGCGTAGTTGCGAAGGATTCCCCGAGGGACTCCCTGCTCAGCGTGCGGGATCTTTGCATTTGGTTCGGTGGACCGCCGTATTTGCGCGCCGTGAATCATGCCTCCCTGGACATTGGTCACGGTGAGATCGTCGGTCTAATCGGGCAGTCCGGCAGCGGTAAAACCACTTTGGCCATGGGCCTCCTGGGACTGGTAAAAGGTTTTCCCGGGCTATGGCAGGGAACGGCTCAGTTGGATGGAAAGGCCCTGCTGCCGCCCCTGGGAGATTTCGTCGGCTTCAAGGAAGGCGTCGTCCATAAGAAATACATTCCCTTCCAGAACGCCCATCGGCGCCAACTAAAGGAATTATTGGGACGGGATGTCGCCACGATTTTTCAGGAACCCAAGGCATCGCTTGATCCTTTTTATACCGTCGGCGAGCATATGTTGGAGGCCCTGGCCCGTAATCGTAATGTGCCTTCCGGCGACCCGCATGGATCGGCGGCCAAGCGGGGAGTAGGCAGCGAGACTCCGAAACAAATTGGAGTGACATTGCTCAAGGACGTTGGACTTGTCGATGCCGAAAATCTTTGGGGCCTTTATCCCCACGAGATCAGCGGCGGCATGGCCCAGCGCGTGATGATTTCCATGGCTTTGTGCGCCAAACCAAAATTGTTAATCGCCGATGAGCCCAGCACTTCCTTGGACGTCACCACGCAGGCCAAACTGCTGGATTTATTCGTGCGCCTCCGGGACAAACACGGCCTCAGCATCCTGATCATTTCCCACGATATCGGAGTCATCCGGGAAATCAGCAGCCGCGTTTACGTGATGCATCGCGGAAGCGTCGTGGAGTCCGGCGTAACCGAGGAAGTCCTGGCCAGGCCAAAACATCCTTACACCGCGTCCTTGCTGGATTCTTTTTCGCGATTCGGCGAGAAGCTCGTGCCGCCGCCTCCGAACCCGGAATTGGGCGAGGGCTGCGCTTACCGGGAAATGTGCCGTCTGTACCGTGACAATCCCGACGCCGGTCAACGTGGATTATGCGAGACGCGGAAACCCGAAGCGCAAAAGCTGGTCAATGAATCCGCTAAGACGGATTGGGCATGTTGCCATTTTGAAAACCAAAGTAAATCCGGAAATTCCTCATCAGTCGTCGCGCGGTCCAATTCGGAACCTCCAAAAGATCAGGTCGGCGGCGAGGTGGAAACCTTGGTTGAATTGCGCGGATTGCGGCGCCGGTTTTCACAGGGAAGCCGCAGCTTCTTGGCCTTGAACGATATTTCGCTCAGCATTCCCAAGGGGAAAACCTACGGACTGGTGGGGGAGAGCGGCTCCGGAAAATCGACCTTGGCTCTGTCCCTGATGGCTTTACAGCCTATCGATGCCGGTTCCGTTCTGTATGGCGGCAAGGACGTGCTTTCCTTGCACGGCAAGGACATGCGGGTATTGCGGCGGGATATGCGGATGTTGTTCCAGCATCCGGAGGGCGTTCTGAACAGCGGGATGACCATTGCGGATATCCTCGCCGAGGGCTTGGAAAGAGAGCGGGGAATCGACGCTGCGGAGCGGAAGCGGCGTGTCGCGGAAGCGCTTGAACAGGTTCGCTTGGACCCGTCTCACGGTGCGCGATATCCCAGCAATCTCAGCTCGGGGGAAAAACAAAGGGTGACCATCGCGAGGGCGTTAATCACCAAGCCGGCATTCTTGGTTTGCGATGAGCCCGTTGCCAGCCTGGATCTCGCCATCCAATCGCAAATTATTTCCCTGCTTAAAGATTTGCAAACGGGCATGGGTTTGAGTTACCTCTTCATCTCCCATAACCTGGCGCTCGTTAAAATTTTGGCCGATCGCATCGGCGTCATGTACATGGGCTATTTGGTGGAAGAAGCCCGGGTCGAGCATTTTTCGGTCGATGGCGTTCGCCATCCCTACAGCCGCCTGCTTTTGGCGTCGGCCCCCAGCCTTCACGATCTGGGCCTCAAGAAAATCCTCGCGGATTATCCCGACGTGGAACCGGAACGCCTGGAGGGGGGGTGCCCCTTTCGCAATCGCTGTCCTTTGTACTTGTCGAACCGCCTTGCCGCTTGTGAAAAAGAGATGCCGGCTTTGCGCGATTTCAAGGGCGGTGAACGCGTGGCCTGTCACCAGATTCAACCCGGATAAAATAAAAAACGCCCCGGCTGGGGGCGTTCGATGAGATGTTCGGTTGCGGGGCCAAACTGAATGCCAGTTGGACCGGCCTCCTAAGTTTGTTTACATGCTCCGGATGAACTCGTTGACGTCCTTGAGGAGAGCCAGTTCGATTTTAAGATTGGTAATGTCGTCGCCCATGAAATGGCCATCCCGGACCGGGGCTCCGGCCTTATGCGTCGCGCGGTGATCGGCCGGTTTCACGATTAAGGACGTCTGGTTCTTGGAGCTCTCGCGGGCATTGATGTTTTTCAGAATGCCCTGCACCGTGGTCATCTGCAAGTTACCCTGGATCTTTTCGATTTCGCTCTCGTCGATTTCGAAGGTTTTGCCATAGTAATACATCAGGGCCGAATTACAAGACGGGCAGTTCAGCACAATCATGTAAGCTTCGGAACCCAGGAAAAGTTCACTAACCTCTTTGCAATGAGGACACTTGACGTAAAGGGGTTTCATATCGTTTCCTGCTCCTTTTCCATGGGTCCAAAAAGATACCAGGCCTTCCGTAATCTAAGTCTATTGCTTCACCGTAGGCCTGTCAAGTGGAATTTCCCGCAAGTGAGGCGTCTCACAGCTCCGATTTTACCGGGCCTGCGCGGCCTCGAGCACGATTTATTCGATGACGGCGAAGGCAACGGCATAATCACCTTGATGCGATATCGAGACGTGACAACGGGTTGCGCCAAGTAAGGCCATTCGCTCCAAGGCTTGGCCGGAAAGCGTCACGATGGGCGCGCCCAAATCGTCAGGTAATATTTCAATTTGCCTCCAACCGATTCCCTGGCTCCATCCGGTTCCCAGCGCCTTGAGTATCGCTTCCTTAGCCGCGAATCGACCGGCGATTCTTTCATGAGCAGCTTGGAATCGTCGGCAATAGGCCGCTTCCTGGTCGGTCAAGATGCGATCCAAGGCTTCGAGGCTTAATTTTTTTATCCTTTCAATATGCGTGATGTCGGTGCCTATGCCTTTAACCATTTTATCACCTGGGTGGCCGATTCAGCCCTCTGTCCCTTGTTCGAGGAAAGGAAAATCTTTTTTCGCCGCGGTCTTTCTTCCCTTCATTCCCAAAAGCCCGCTAAAACCCGTATTGCAAGTTATGGAGACTTTTGGGGTTCCATTGGCTGAATTGGACGCTGATTCCAAAATAGCATTTTTGATTTTGCCAACCAACCAAGCGTTATTGGATTCCTTGTGCGCCGATGCGCGTGATGATTTAGCGGTTTCCTCCAGTTCACTGCTTCGAGGTCTGGCTGCACCGTTTCGCTTCGCATTGTTGGAGCAACGCAAGTTGCGCCAAAAAGCCCTTCGCAAACACCCGGATGCCATGCGCATGCTGTTTACTCCGTTGGGACAGGAACAGATGACTCATGCGACACTGGCGCGTTACAAAGCTGAGCGAATCGGCCGCCAAGCGGGAAGCGTCGTTGACCTTTGCTGCGGATTGGGGGGGGACTCCCTCTTTCTTCCTTCCGCGCTGAAAGTCGTGGGTGTCGATCGATCACTGGGAGCCTTGCGCGCTTACCAGCATAATGTGGCCCGCCTTTCCGGCCCTCAAAAAACGATTTATACCGTCCTGGCGGATGTGAGTGATTGTCCGGTGAATGCCGATGCGGCGATCATCGATCCATCGCGGCGCGTCGCGGGAAAATCCGATAGGTGGCAGGATCAGGACATGTCCCCGGGCTGGGACGTGCTCGAAAAATTAATCGGCCGTTATCAAAACATGGCCATCAAATTGGGTCCCGGCATCCAGTTGCCCGAGTTTCTGGAAGAGAATGAATGCGAGTATCTAGGATTGAATGACGAGTGCTTGGAGGTTACGGTTTGGACCGGCAGCCTGGGACGTAAGGGTTTGGTCAAGGCCACGGAAACGCCTGAGGGGGTAGGCATCGAGGCCATGCGCTCGGATCTGGCCGACAGCTTTTCACGCGTGGAAGAACCGGGTGAATTTCTTTATGAACCGGTAAAGTCCGTGGTACGCGCGCATTTATTCGGCGTCTTGGCGGAACGCCTGGGGCTCTGGCAATTGGATGGACGCATTGCTTATTTGTCCGGCAATCGGGTTTTGGCGAATCCATTGTTGAAGGGATACCGCTTGTTGAAGACCTTGCCATACGACCTCAAGGCCTTGCGGGAGTTTTTGCGTCGTGAGGAAGTCGGGCGACTGGAAATCAAGAAACGCGGGCTTCATTTGATTCCGGAGGAATTCCGGGCAGGGCTGAAGTTGGCGGGACCCAATTCCGGTACCCTGATTTTTACTCGAGTACTGGAAAAGAAAACGGTATTCTGGGCGAAGGCGTTGGGCGATTCGGAGGCCAGGGGTTTGCCCGACTAGGCTTCGATGCGAAGCTATTCGTCGACGAAGAAAGTGGTTTGTCCCACCGTAAAGCTGTCTCCGGGGTGGAGGATAGCGCTGGGAACGCGCTCGCCGTTGACCACCATGCCGTTGGTGGAACCCAAATCGATGACCGTAATGGATCCATCCCCGACCACGTC
>JADGQO010000048.1 GCA_017881725.1 Fibrobacteria bacterium | reverse complement strand
GACGACGAGCGCATAGGCAATTGCAACAGGAGTTTTATGGACCCGCTTTGCTTTTCGGCGCCGAGGGAACGAATGGCAAGAAAAGGAAATAGGAAGGTCAGGGCGATATAATAAGCTCCCAGGGTCGGTACCAGCACTCCGTCCAAAGGGGAAAGACTTCGCGCCATGTCGGGATAAAGCGCGGCCGATTGGCTGGCACCGGCATAGAGTTCCGCCGCTTGGAGAAAACTGTATCCCACCAGCGGAGACAGGACTAGCCAGAGTGCCCAATAGGCAGGCGCCCGCAGCATTTCCAGAAGCTCTTTGCGAAGCAGAATCAGGCTAGGTAAGCGCAAGGAATACCTCTTCCAGGTTTCCGGAGGGAAGTCCTGCGTGCGCGCGCAATTCCGTCAATGTCCCCATACCCACTGTTCTGCCTTCCCGCAGCAGAAGGAATCGATCCCCGATTTTTTCAGCGTCGGATATCTGATGGACGGAGAGCAGCAAGATCCGGCCTTCCGCGCAGGTTTCCTTCAGCAGTGAAATGATTTTCCTGGTCTGCCGCAGATCCAAACCGTCGAAAGGCTCGTCCAACAGCAAGACGGGCTGAGGGCTCAGTAAGCCGATGGCCAGGAGGAACCGCTTGCGCATCCCTTTGGAAAGAACACCCACCGTTTTGGCAAGCAGGTCGGATAATTCCAGTCGTTCCACGATGCCACGCAATTCGTGTTCGTTCCTTCCATGAAGCTGCTGGAATAACCGGAGTATTTCCATCACTCGATGCTCGGGATAAGGGGCAATTCCATCGGGCACATAGAATATCGCCTGCTTGCGCCGCGCTGGCGGAAGTTCCGCGCCGTCTCTCAGGACGACACCCGCATCCGCATGCAGAAGCCCCGTCAAACATTCCATCAAGGTGGTTTTGCCTGCGCCGTTGGGGCCAAGAATGACCAGGATCTCTTTTGCAAATAAATCGAACCCTACATTGTCCAAGGAAGGGGATTTCCCGAAGGCTTTGGATACGCCTCGCACACTCAGGAAACCTTGGCTTACCGGCATGTTAACGCCTGCTCCAAGGCTCGTGTGGATTCATGGCTTCGGCTTTCCCGCCGTCGATGAAAGACGCCCAGGAGGTCAAGCCCATGAACGGCGGCATCGCGAAGCCAGTAACACGCATGTTAAACTCCTAGGTGAAAAAAATGTTGTAGGGACCATCCGGCCAAACCGGCAATCAGAATCAGCAGGGGTTCCGGGAACTTGGTTTTGAAAACAATAACGAAGGCAAGCAAGGCGATGATGATGGTGGGGATATCGACAATGGATCGTTTTCCAAGTACGAATACGGCTCCGGCTATCGCTCCGGTGGCGGCTGCGGTGACCCCGCTGACGAAAGCCGTCAACTTGGGGTTCTTACCGTGCTTTTCGAAATAGGGCGCAAGGACGATCACGCACAGGTAGGTGGGTGCGAAGGTTCCGAGCGCGGCGGCGCTGGCACCCCAGAACCCGGAAATAAGGAAACCGATAAATCCCACGGTGATGACGACAGGCCCGGGCGTGATCATCGCCACGGCCACTGCGTCCAGGAATTGTCTTTCGGTCAACCAGTGATGCTCCTGGACCACGCCGCCATAAAGGAAAGGGACGATGGCGAGACCGCTTCCGAATACGAAGGCCCCGGCCTTGACGAAATACAGGAAAATGCTGGTCAGTCCGGGAGGGATCGATGGCATTTGCGCCTGAACCTGGAAAAGCGCCAGGCTGAGAGGCGGAAGAAACGAAGACAGGGTTCCTGGGCGGATTCGCGGGATGATATGAAATCCTAATGCAACAAAGCCGCCGAGCAGGAAAAGCCAAACGATTTCCTTTTGGGTATAGGCTGTCATTCCCGCCATCACCAGGAAAATGACCCACAGAAGCGGGCTCTTTTTAAGCGTCATCTTGATGAGCTTATGGGCCGATTTGATGATGATGCCGATGACGGTGGCGCCGATTCCGTAGAAGGCGGACTGCATCCAGGGTAATCCGCCGAAATGGACATAAAGCCAACCCAGGACCAGGACCATCAGGAAGGAGGGTAGGACGAAAGCGAAGCCGGCCAAGGCAGCGCCGATCATTCGGCCTTTCAAATAACCGATATACTTGGCGAGCTGTGCGGCCAGGGGTCCGGGGGCCAGTTGTGCCAGGGCCAATCCTCTTAAGTATTGCTCCTTGCTAATCCACCGGCGGTCTTCAACCAGATCCCGCTCCATATAGCCGATGAGGGCAATGGGACCCCCGAAGCCGATGGCGCCGAGCTTAAGGAAGTACAGCAGCAATTGACCCAAGGAATAATCCTGTAGCTTTACATCTTCCGCCTGCTCGACGGGTTGCGATTGGGGTGCCATTTTGAAACCTTTTTATGATATAGGTATTACATAATACAAAAACTAGTATTACAATTTATATTCGATAAAGGGAAAATCAAAAATGAATGTCAAGCCTCCGGAATGGGCGTTACTTTTGTTTGAGTTGCCAGCTTCCTTGTCCAACCTCCGGGTCAAGATGTGGCGACGTTTGCAAAAGATTGGCGCGTTGAACCTCAAGAACGGCGCTTACGTCCTGCCATCCAATGCGGAGACGGAAGAGGATTTCGCTTGGCTCCGGCAAGCCATTATTGATGGCGGTGGGCAGGCCATGCTGATGCATGCGCGAACGTTGACCTCGCAGGATCATCAGGACATCATCCGCCAGTTCCAGGAACTACGCTCCAATGATTACAAAGAGTTACTGGATGATCTGACGGGGATAAAAGCGAAGATCAAAGGCAAAGCCCGAGACATCTCCAACGAAACACTTCGGGAACTTTCGGAATCCTTTAAAAGCCACCAGGAAAGAAGGTCGGAAATCCAAAAGACCGATTTTTTCCCGACACGACAAGGAGAAGAGGTGAATCAGGCCTTGGAATCTGTGAGGCATGAATTGAAATCCCGATCCGAATCGAAAACCGTGGCAAGCAAGCTTCCAGGTAAGCAGGAGCGTAAAGCCTATCAGGGGAAAACCTGGGTCACGCGGAAAAATATGCACGTGGACAGGTTAGCATCGGCGTGGCTCATCCGGACGTTTATTGATCCAAAGGCGCGGTTCAAATTCGTGGAAGGAAAAAGTGCCAAATCGGTGACCTCGACCGGGATTCCCTTTGACATGACCGATGCCGAGTTCGGCCATCACGGCGAGGACTGTTCTTTCGAGACCTTGATGAAAGCCTTTGGGTTGACCCAGGACTCCGCCTTGAACTCACTGGGTGAAATCGTGCATGACATCGATATCAAGGACGGAAAATTCGGGCGCCTGGAAGCTCCGGGGATTGATCTTTCCGTCAGGAGCCTTCGAAATGAGTGTAAGAGCGATACGAAGTTATTGATGGAGGGCTGTCGTTTTTTTTCGGCGTTGTATGGCGGTTTGAAATCCTCCTGACATCAATAAATGCGGATAAAAAGTGGAACTCATGGTAGAGCGCTTGGCAGGAGGCAAGGCAATTGCTCCTATGTTCATTAAGCCGCCAACAAGCGTTTCCTCACGGCCGGCAGGTCGTGGAGAAGTTCCGTTAGAATAAATAATGGCTCGGGAATGGGGTTCCCGATTTCCCATCCTTGAACAGTCTTGGTGGACACATGGAGCGCGGCTGCCATTTCCGATTGGGACAACCCTAAGTCCGCACGCATTTCCTTGAAGTGATTCAACCGTTCGCGCCGTACCTTTTCCTCCGGCCCACTTTCTTTCCAAGTGATTCGAGTTCCGTCTTTCGCGACGACCGTGGTCCGGAACTTCATTTTACCGCCTTTATAGGCTTTTACATCCTTAAGCGCCTGTTCCAATTGAGTCTCAAGCGTCGGTATTTTCTTTTTCATAAGGTTCCCTCCTTGATGGCATTGACCAGTTCCGCGATCATTTTCTTTTCTCTGGGACTGAGATCCGTTTGTTCATTTTTAGGGTAAATGGCCAGCAAATGAATCGTGTGGGCGACCTGAAAGTAGTAGATCACCCTGGCTCCGCCGCGCTTACCCTTGCCCTTGGCGGCTACCCGAATTTTCCGGGCCCCTCCAGTTCCCTTAATCAAGTCGCCTTTTTCGGGCTGCTCGATGAGTTCGGATTCAAGGCCTTGGAGTTGAGCATCGGTCAGGAATTCTCCAACCCAATTGGAAAATCCGGCTATTTCCTTAAACTCCATAGAATAATTGTACTAAAATTTAGTATAGTGGGCCAAGGAAAGTTTTGCGAGTCACCTGGGTGCAATGCCTCGGATTAGGTCGATTTTGTGGAGTAGCTGACTAAAAATTGGGCGATTCCAGGGATTTCTTGATAAAATAGGGTTCTGACAACATCTCCATGGCTCCACCATTTTTCCAAAGCAGGCTTTCTCTCGCTGCATCCACAGGAATCGAAAGTCCATCATTATTGGCATGTTTTACCTTAAAGTCCTAGTGCGGGGCTAATGGGCTGGCTTTATATTAAGCCCATCATCATTCGCTCTGATTCTAAGTGGGGGTCCATGTTTTCCAATCTTTCCAATCTTTCCAATTTTCGTTCCTGGGTGGTTTTGGCCGTAGCCGCACTGCCGCTCCGCGCCCAACTCACGTCGTCCCTGTGCCCCAACGTCCAGTTGAGCGCAACCGATTTCCAGGCCACCGAACTTTTCAACCGCAAGGGCGATAACGGGGCGGCCTTGGACGCCGATCTCCAAGAGCCAGTACATTTCGACGTCCGGGTGGTCAATAATGCCAGCGGCAAGTACGACCATAGCGACATCATTTACGTGGAACGAGCCGGCAACCTGAAATACTATGACGGTGCCGCCAACGCCAAATCCGTTAAGGTGATCGGCACCATTACGGTCCATGCCACGCCCGGCTCCCAGGACGACAACGGCCTGATGGGCGTCGTCTTCGACCCGGGCTACGAAACCAACCGCTGGATCTACCTGTGGTACACGCCCAAAGCGACCGTCAACCAACCCATGACCGGGACCGGCCAGAACCGTCAGTTGCGGCTGTCCCGTTTCACCTTGAAATCCGACAATACCCTCGACATGACCAGCGAGAAAAGCCTCCTTAAGATCCTCGGCAGCAAGACGGATCAATGGCATTGCGGCGGCCCCATGCAGTTCGACGCCTACGGGGATTTGTGGATCGCCATCGGCAACAACAGCAATGATTTGGATCCCAACGCCTGCAATACGGGGGGAAGCGTCCTGTCCCAGACCGACAGTTCGCAAAGCGCGGAATGGGGATCCTCCAACACCCACAGCATGCGCGGCGGCTTCATCCGCATCCATCCCGACGATGCCGCCCCCAAGGGATACACCATCCCGAGCGGCAATTTCGGCCAGTACTGGGCCGATCAATTCGACAAGCAGGGCAATGCCACCCTGGCCGCCCAATACCGCGACACCTCCAAGGTATTGCCCGAAGTCTACGTAAAGGGCGAGCGCAGCAACTACTCCTGCGCGGTGCATCCCACTAAGCGCTGGCTGGCCTGGGGAACGGTCAATTACGCCGGCGCCAGTGATGAGTTCAACATCACCAACCACCCCATATTCACCGGCTTCCCCTATTTCATGGCCGACAATCAGCCGACTTGCAGCCACAACAAAAGCGCGGCCAAGCCCACCAACAATTCGAAGTTCAACACCGGGGTCGTCGACTTGCCCCCCGCCATCGGCGGCACGCTCAACTTCTCAACCACCAATGAGAACGTCGCCATCGGCGGTCCCATCTACAGTTTCGACGCGTCCCTGGACTACCAGTACAAATTCCCGCCCCATTTCGACAACCATTGGTTTATCGGGAGCTATGCGAGCAGCCATTACTACGTGGTCACGGTCGACTCCACCGCGTCGCCCTTCAAGGCTATCGGCAGCCCGCAGCGGCTGGATCAAACCGGGCTCTTCAAGAACGTGTCCTTCCGGAATTATTTGCAAAGCATGTTCGGCAAGGACGGCGCGCTCTACATCCTCAACTATGACGGCCAAACCTACGGTTCGCCTTTCGACCCCGGGGTGACGCGAGTGATTTATAAGGGTTCTTGCCAGGTGCCCGTTTCCGTGCGGCAAGCGGTGGCGCCGTACCAGAGCATCTGGATCAGTCCCCTCGGCATCACCATCAGGGAAACCGGCCCTCACGTGGTTTCCCTCTATGATCTGAGCGGACACCGGGTTTGGAAGGACCAAGGCATGGGTCCGAAGGAATACCGGCTCCATGATCTTCGCGCCCAAGTGGCCTTGCGGCCGGGATTGTACCTGGCCCGGGTGAACACCCCGACCGGGGAAGTTTCCCAGCGCATTTCGGTGTTCTGAAGACATCCAACGGCCAAGGGGATAAGTGGGGTAACTGCATCCCTTAGCTCCACCAAAAAACCCCTCGGTTTCGCAAGAGGCCGGGGGTTTTGTTTTTGTCGCGACTCAGGATAGCACGATGGCTCCATTCTAGCGACTGTGGCGGCCTTGTGTTTTCCAAATACTTTGGATCAAAAGACCGTCTTGATCAACTCAATCGGCCCCTACCCCTGGTCAGGAATGTCACAAGCCAGACCGCGAGGAAAACGAAGAAAAGGATTTTAGCGATGCCTGCCGAGGCGCCGGCGATGCCGCCGAAACCAAATACCGCCGCTATCAGGGCGACGACCAGAAATACCAGTGAATAGTGTAACATAAGAACTCCTTTGATTTTTATGGGATGAGTGAAGCGCCCACTGCGGGCGTTGGACTCCAGTTGAATCAATTATAAAGAAAGATTTCAAACCAATAAATACAAGGCTTTCAGCTTTTTTTATTTCGCATTTCTGTTTCTTCCCTACCTCACGCTTAAAACCTTCTTTAATGATGAAATCCGATTCAAGGATTTCCCGGCGGGCTCCTTGTAGATGGGACCGGATAAAACCATTGGAGATTGCATGTTCGTTTTCAAGAATCGGATCGGACCCAACTTCGGAAAATGGAACGTCATTTTCCCAGCCATCCTGCTCCCGAGCCTTTTATGTCTGTGCGGCTGCTATGCAGTCCGCCCCTCACATGGCGGCGGAAATGTTTCCTCACCTGCCGCACGCATTCCATGGCCCGGCGATATCGCCCTGCCCGCCGGTTACCGTATCGAAGCCGTCGCCACCGGCCTGACATTTCCCACGTCCGTGGTGTTCGACGATAACGGAGGCATGTACGCCGTTGAAGGCGGATACGCTTATGGGGAGGAATGGGATCAACCCAGGCTGGTCAAGGTGATCGGAAAAACCACATTCGTTCCCATCGCGGTTGGCGACAGCAATGGCCCCTGGACGGGAGTTACCTATGTGCCGTCCGCGCAGGGCGCGCCGGGGCACGGTTCCTTCTATCTCGCGGAAGGCGGGCAATTGCGCGGCGGCCGCATCCTGCGCATCGGCATGGACGGCAAGTCGGAAACCCTGGTGGACAGCCTGCCCAGCTTCGGCGATCATCATACCAACGGCCCGGCCTTGGGCCCGGATGGAATGCTTTATTTCGGACAAGGTACGGCGACGAACTCCGGCGTGGTCGGCGAGGACAGCCATCGCTTCGGGTGGCTGGCGCGTAACCGTAACTTCCATGATACCCCGTGCCGGGACATCACGCTCTCCGGCGCCAATTACCGATCCGCGGATCCGTTCGCTGCGGGCGATAAAAAGGATACCGTCATGACGGGGGCGTTCCACCCCTTCGGCGTCCCATCGAAACCGGGCGAGGTCGTGAAGGGAACCCTCCCCTGCAACGGCGCCATCATGCGCATCCCGCCGCGCGGGGGCAAGCCCGAGCTTGTAGCCTGGGGCTTCCGCAATCCTTTCGCCATGGCCTTCGCGCCCGACGGAAGGTTTTTCGCCCTCGACAACGGCTATGACGAGCGCGGTTCGCGGCCCATCTGG
>JADGQO010000047.1 GCA_017881725.1 Fibrobacteria bacterium | reverse complement strand
TGAAGCCGTCGTACTATAGACGGAAGCCTTCTTGAACTGTCTGGCCAAGTCGAACGCCGACTGGAGGATTGGCGGCCCCTTGCGGCCGGACCATAAGGATTTGACCCGGTTCAAAATTCCGATCAGCGCGAATGGCATCAGCAAAAGGATTAACGCGTTCGCGGCCTGTACCCAGATCATTTCGCGAACCCACCGAAGAGCAGCGCCACGATGATAATGAGTGCCACGAGCCCTGCGGCGAATCCTATGTGGGATTGCTCGGAGATGCGATCGGAAGCCTGGGTCATGAGTTCCTCGCCTTGGCCCAAGGCTTCGAAGATGCGGCGCTCCACCGCGTCCACGTGATGGGTTGCCAGATGGCTCGGACGTTGTGGGAATAGTTCGCTCGGGAGCTGTTCCCGCCTAAGGACGGGAAGAAAAGCCGACCAGATCGCGGCGAACTGTCGCGCGAAGGAGTTTCCGGTATATTGCATTCGCGTCGAAACCGCCGTATATCCGCAAGCCCAAGTCTGGCTAAGGCGGGCCCCCTTCGATTTCAACCAGGCGATCAGCAGCGATGCGGCGATGAGGACCGCAAGCAAGGGCGAGAGCCAATTCATCAGGGCGGGCAGGGGAAGAGCTACCGATTTCCCATCCAGGATTGGAAACAATCTCAAGGTCGATCGGATGAATAATCCGCCCAGACCGGGTATCAATCCCAAGGCCAGAACCCCAAGCGCATGCAACGTCATCGTGCCGAGCATCGATTGCGACGGCTCTTTGCCTTGGTGCAGATGCAGATGGGGATCGCGAGGTTGCCCCAGAAACGCCAGGCCAAAAGATCGTGTCATGGAAAAGGCGCTCACGCCTCCTACGAAAGCCAACAGCGCTGCGGCTAAGACGAAAAGCAAGTTGCCCTGTGCGGTGGTCGCCCCTCCGGAGAGGAGTCCGGAGTAGATGATGAATTCGCTGAGGAACCCATTCAGGGGAGGCAAGCCCGCAATGGCCATTCCTCCGATCAGGAAAAACACCGCCGTACGCGGCAGGGTTTTACCGAGCCCTCCCAATCGTTCCAAGTCGACCGAGTGGACCGCGCGGTAAATGGATCCGGCGGCGTAGAACAATAGGCATTTGAAAAACGCGTGATTCACCAGGTGGAGGATGCCTCCGGCAAATCCGCATAAGGCCAATCCCGGCAAATTCCATGTCCATCCCAAGTACCCGATTCCGAAACCCATCGCCGCGATGCCGACATTTTCCGTGGAGGAATATCCGAGCATCCGTTTCAGATCGCGCTGCGGGGCGGTATTGAGGACGCCGAAGAAAGCGGAAAGGGCGCCGAATGCCAGGACGGACCATCCCATCCATTCATCCGGCTTGCCCATCAGCAAGGTAAAGCGCAGGAATCCGAACAGGCCTGCCTTGTGGATCACGCCGGACATCAACGCGGACACGTGGGCGGGCGCGGCGGAATGGGCCCTGGGCAGCCAGGTATGGAATGGGAAGAAGGCGGACTTGAGCGCGAACGCCACGCCGAGCAAGAGGAAGAGCGCCCCGCGAACCGAACTGGGTTGGGTCAAGAACGCTCCGAAATCCTTGAAGTCCAAGGATCCCGTTTTGCTGTGCATCAGCATGAAAGCGGCGACGAGGACGAACATTCCCACATGGGTTGAGACGAGGTAGTTGAATCCCGCGAACCGGATCTTCTGGTTGGAATAATCCCAAATGACAAGCAGCCATGCGGCCACGGCCGCTATTTCCCAAGCCAAAATGAAGACCAGGGCATTCTGCACGGAATAAATCAGAACGAAGGCGAGCTGGGTCATGTTCAGCAAAGCGAAATGCGGTCCGCCATGCCGACCCTTGTCGAAATAGGGTTTGAGGTAGCCGGTTGCGTAGATCGTTCCCAGCAAGGTCATCGGAAGCGACCATGAGAGGAAAAATGCACCGAGGGCATCGATGCGGAAGGAAATGCTGTGGATGGGCGCGGCCCAGGGAAGGACGCCTGCAAGCACGGTTTTGCCTCGTAGCACGGGAGCGATGCTCGCCGTGACCAGGATAGTTGCGGCAGCCTGGCTGAGAAGGGACACGATTCCGCTGGTCCGGTTGGAGCGCAGCATAGCGGAAAGGGCGGCTCCCGCCAGGAGAATGGGGATGCTCAGTAAAAAAACAATCACCGGCTTATTTTCTCCGGGACTTCGGAGTGGGTAGGGGCGAATGTCTTTTCGATGCGATCGGCTTCGGCGAGAATTTCCTCGCGAAGGGCCTGCCGGAGAATCGCGGACTTGAATCCCGGATCCCTAAGCGCGAAGGAAAGCCGGGAGAGTAGGTGCAGGTGGGCCCGTACCGTCGGGCTAATGAGGCCGAACAGGGCGCTCACCGGCTTGCCATCCAGCGCGGAATACTCGACCGGTTTTTCCAGAAAGCACAAGGTGATCAAGGGTTGGGCCACATGAAGGACGACCGGATTCCGGACGTGAGGGATGGCAATGCCGTCCCCGATTCCCGTGGACGCCAACTCCTCCCTGGCTAGGATGACCCGGAACACGAACTCCCTGTCCACGCCATCCGGAAGACGCATGTGCTCAACCACGGATTGGAGAACGGAGGCTTTCGTCTTGCCTTCGATGCGATAGAAAATGCCCCCGGCTTGGAGCGATTCGACCAGGCTCGGGATAGGCATGCCGCTGCTGGTCGGTTCGAGAAAAATCTCGGAGGAGACGTTGATTTTCCGGCTTGTCGCCCATTCCAGGAGCTCGGCGCGATTAAATCGATACTGGTCGTTTACACGGTATGCGGGTAGGAATCCCTGGGTGATCCAGCGATAAATACTTTTTTCGGAAATATTTAGAAGGTTTGCAGCTTCTTTAACGCCTAATTGCATCCGTCTCCCCAAGTGGCCTTTTTCGGCTTTCGACTCCCAAGAGTAGCCTCAAATGGACACTATTGATATTTTAAAATATATGTCCATAAATGTCCAACCGAATTTATCCATTCCGCCAAGCCCTTAGGTCCGTAGAAAACATTCCCCATGAGCATAATGCCTTCTCTTCGTTGGCCGTGGATTCGAAAGCCGCAACCTGAATGGGACAAGCATAACCCGATGCAAAAGATGAATGACGCCCAGCTTCAAAATGTCCGGAACAAATCCCAGGGCATTTTTCGCGCCTTAAGCGGCGGCCCCCAACCCTCCGATCGTGATTTCGATGAGGTATTTGCATGGGAGACAAGGCAACTTTCTTCCGACCACTGGACTCCGGTGCGCGTGGCCATCTGCGCCGCGGAGATGCTCGTTGCAAGTCCCGGGACCAAGGTGCTGGATATCGGCTGCGGGCCGGGAAAATTTTGTCTCATCGGCGCCGCCAGGCATTCCGTTCCTTTCGCAGGAATCGATCAGCGCCCCCACCTACTGGCCGAAGGCCAAGCCATTGCGAGAAGCGCGAAAATTTCGAATGTGGAATTTATCCATGGCAATATGATGGACCTTGATTGGTCGGACTATAATGCGTTTTACCTTTACAATCCGTTTTCTGAAAACGTATGCCTGCCGGCAATCGATGAAACCGTTCCATTGAAGCCGGAATACTTTTGCCTTTACGTGGAGGTCGTCCAGCAAAAGCTCATGAACCTTCCGGTAGGAACCCGCGTGGTCACTTATCACGGATTCGGGGGGAAAATGCCGTATGGGTATAGGATGGTGGCGAACAGGGAAATCGGTTCCGGTTGTCTCACGTGTTGGATCAAAGAAAGCGATTGCGTTGTAAAAGCAGGCGCTATCCGCGCTACGGTGTGGAGTGATTAGGGTAACGCTACAGTTACTGCTAAATCCGGTGAAGGTGACCGGGTCACAATTTCATACACGTCAAACATTGACGCGTTTTTACGTGGACATTTATGGACATGAAATATATTATGGGTTAAAGAGTCCTAATAAAGAATCCTATCGAGAACCTAGGGAATAAATGCAACTCGGGGTAAAAGAAGCGGCCGGACTCCTCAGCATCTCTGAAAAAAGCGTGTACCGATGGATCAACCAGGGATTCCTGCCTGCCTATCGCGTCAATGATCAATACCGCTTCAATCGGGCTGAACTTCTCGAGTGGGCCACGAGCAGGAAACTCAATGTCTCATCGGATATTTTCCATGAGCCTACCAGCAGCGGGTTGCCTATCCCGAGTTTGGTGGAGTCGATCCAAAGCGGCGGGATTTTTTATCGGCTTGAAGGCGATACGAAAAGCTCGGTGCTCAAATCATTGGTTGAGCACATGCGACTTCCAGACGGAGTGGATCGCGAGTTCCTCTTGAGGGTGCTGCTGGCCAGGGAGGAGTTGGCTTCCACTGGAATCGGGGACGGCATCGCGATCCCTCATGTGCGCAATCCCGTGGTCCTGCACGTTTCCCAGCCCATCATATCGCTATGCTTCCTGGAAAAACCGGTGGCGTTCGACGCTTTGGACGGTAAACCCGTGCATGCCTTGTTCGGCCTCATCAGTCCGACCGTTAGAGCGCATCTTCACCTGCTCTCGCGACTCTCCTTCGCGTTGCGCGATGAAGGTTTCAAATCCGCCATCCAGCGGCAGGCTTTGCGTGATGATATTCTGGCCGAGGCCAGCCGGATTGAAAAAACCTTCATAACCGAATCCGCGGTGAAATCGCTTGAGGAATCCGTTTCATGAATTGGCTGCTGGCGGCTATCGGCGTGTGGCTGGCGGGCGGCGTGGGTGCGCTTCTCTTCGCTTCGTCCGCAACTTGGGCAACGCGCATCGGCGTAGCTTCGGTGGTGCTGGGATCCGTGGCGGGAATGGTTCCGGTGCTGTCGACGCTATTCGGCGGGCCGGTCCTGGAATTCCAGGCGGCATGGGCGATCCCATCCGGATCGTTTTCGCTAGGACTGGACGGATTGTCGGCCTTTTTCCTCCTGCCCACCCTGGTGGTGGGAAGCCTCGCCGCCATTTACGGAGGGGAGTATCTCCTAAGTTACCGTAACACGAAAAATATCGGCATGCCCTGGTTCCTCTACAACTGGTTGATGGCCGGCATGGCCGTGGTCTTTCTTTCCCGCAACGCGCTGCTGTTCATGATGGGCTGGGAAATCATGACCCTGAGCGCGGCGTTCCTGGTCTTCTTCGACGATGCCAAGGGAAACGTCCGCACGGCCGGTTGGATGTATCTGGTCGCTTCCCACATCGCCATGGAATTTCTCCTGGTATTATTCATCATGCTGGGACAGGAAGCGGGCAGCTTGGATTTCGCCGGGTTCGCGGGCGTCTCGCGATCGGCATGGCTCTCCGGGTTCCTCTTCGTATGCGCGGTCGTCGGATTCGGAACCAAGGCCGGGATCATGCCCTTCCACATCTGGCTTCCCGAAGCCCACCCCGCGGCCCCGAGCCATGTGTCCGCGGTAATGTCCGCCTTGCTTTTGAAAACCGGAGTCTATGGATTGCTGCGGACGCTGACTTTCCTGGGCCATTACCAGGAATGGTGGGGCTGGGTCCTGATGGGAATCGGGCTCACTTCCGCTTTGCTGGGAATCCTTTTCGCATTGGCGCAAAGCGATCTCAAACGGCTGCTGGCCTATAGCAGCGTGGAAAACATCGGCATCATTTTCATCGGCATCGGCATCGGCGTCCTCGGCGTCAGCCGCGGCTCTGCGGCGCTGGCCACCTTGGGATTTTGCGGAGCGCTGTTGCACGCCATCAACCACTCCATGGCGAAGGGAATGTTGTTCCTCAATGCCGGGTGTATACTCCACGCCACTGGGACGCGGCGGATCAATCTGCTGGGGGGATTGTCGAAGCGGATGCCTTTGGAAGGCGGCACGTTCCTGGTGGGCGCACTGGCTTTATGCGCCTTGCCTCCGATGAACGGATTCTTGAGCGAGTTTTGGATTTACCTGGGAGCCTACCGGATGCGGGGCATTCCGGGATCGGGCGTGGTGATGCCAAGCTTGGTTCTGCTGGCAGGCCTGGCGCTGGTGGGCGGGTTCGCCGCGGTCGCCTTCTCCAAGGCTTTCGGCGGCGCGTATTTGGGGCAACCCCGGCAACCGGAGCCGCAACATTTTCATCGACCGGGTTGGGCCATGCGCGGACCCTTGTTGGCATTGGCCTTGATCTGCCTTCTGCTGGTTCCCGCGCTGCCCTGGGCCGCGACGCTGACCGTTCCCATGGTACAGGCGCTTACCGGATTCGAAGGCCGGGAAATCCTGGAACAGATTTCCTCCGTACAGACCTCGCTGTGGCCGCTCGCGATTTTCGCCGGATTCCTTCTCTCGCTGGCGGGAACGTTGGCCGGGATCCGTTGGGCCGTGTTGCGAGGCCGGAAGATCGGGGCCGGGACCACGTGGGGATGCGGATACGCCGCGCCGACACGCCGCATGCAGTACAGCGCGACATCCTTCAGCCAACCGTTGGCCGGTTTCTTCGCGTTAATCCTGCAAGGCCGGAAAACCGAGGAAAAGGCGGACGGATTTTTTCCCCGTTCCGCGTCGCAATCCAACAGCATTCCCGATCTTTATCTGGAAAAAATCTACCGGCCTTTATTCCTGTGGATCGATTCGCGGCTCATACGTTGGAGATGGATCCAACACGGCCGCATTCAGGCCTATATTCTGTATATCACCTTAACTTTGCTTTTCCTTTTAACCTGGAAGCTGTGGTGAATTGATGCTGGGAATCATCGCGGCGGAAGCGGTTTGGATGGGGAGCGCAATCTTGTCGCTGTTGAGCGGTAAGTCCACGCGCTGGGCCACCCTGTCCGGAACCGGCGGCGCGGTGATCGGATGCGCCATCGCCATTGTCCCCACGCTGAAAACCTTGCTGACCGGGCATGGGGAAAGCGCGACCGTGGCCTGGAGCATCCCGGGCGCGGCCTTCTCGGTGGGCCTGGATCCGCTCTCCGCTTTTTTCCTATTGCCCATCTTGATCCTGGGAGCCACAACGGCGATTTTCGGCGGAGAATATATGCTGGCGTTCCGGAGCCAAAGGAAGTTGGGTTATCCGTGGTTCCTCTTCAATTTGATGTTGGGAAGCATGGCTCTAGTGGTTGTGTCCCGGAACGGGCTGCTGTTTCTGTTCGCCTGGGAGTTGATGACCTTGGCATGCGCGTTTCTGGTGATGTTCGAGGATGGGAAAAAGGAGTCGCGCGAGGCAGGCTTGCTTTACCTGGTGGTCACGCATATCGGGACGGCTTGCCTGCTCCCATTCTTCGCCATGCTCTACGTGAACGCCGGGAGCCTGGAGTTCGATGTCTTCCAGGGTAACCGCGCCGGTACGGGGTTCGCCTTCCTCTTCCTCCTTGGCCTGGTGGGATTCGGCGCTAAGGCCGGTCTCATGCCTTTCCATGTCTGGCTTCCCGAGGCCCATCCGGCGGCGCCCAGCCATGTGTCGGCGCTTATGTCCGGCGCGATCATCAAGACCGGCATTTACGGATTGGCGCGTAGCTTCACCTTCTTCTCCGCGCCGCCCGCCTGGTGGGGATGGACCTTGGTCGCCATGGGCGCCGTCTCCGGCGTCATGGGCGTGCTGCTGGCTTTGGCGCAACACGATTTGAAACGGCTGCTCGCCTACCACAGCATCGAAAACATCGGCATCATATCCATGGGATTGGGCCTCGGCATGCTGGGAGTGAGCCACGCTTCGCCGGTATTGGCGGTACTGGGTTTCGGAGGTGGGCTGCTCCATGTCCTCAACCACGCTTTGTTCAAGGGGTTGCTTTTTCTGGGCGCGGGCGCGGTGAACCATGCCACGGGCACGCGCGACATGGATCGCTTGGGCGGATTGCTGCGGCGCATGCCTTGGACCGGCGCATTCTTTTTAGTGGCCGCGGTGGCCATTTCCGGCCTTCCGCCCTTGAACGGTTTCATCAGCGAGTTGCTCATTTATTCCGCATCCTTCGGCGCTTTGAAGAACGGGCATCTGTCCTTGCCGGTGGGCGGCGCATTGGTGATCGTGGCATTGGCCTTGATCGGCGGACTGGCTGCGGCCTGCTTTGCCAAGGCATTCGGGACCGTCTTTCTAGGGTCGCCCCGCTCCCCGCAGCCACAGCCCGAACACGCCCCACGCGAACACGCGGCCATGCTTATTCCGATGGGCGCATTGGCGCTGGCTTGCGTCGCGATAGGCTTGTCCGCGCCCCTGCTGCCACGCTTGCTCGGGCCTGTGATTGGACAATTGACCGGGCTTCCCCTGGCAACGGCCTCCGCCTGGCCGGCTTCCACGGATTTGCTTTTGAAATCCCTGCTGTTGATGGCTTGGGCCGTCCTCCTCCTGACGGGATTGGTGACGGGTCTACGGCAACTGCTGTTGCGCAAAAAGAAAATCACCGCGGCCTCCACTTGGGGTTGCGGTTATGCGCTGCCCACGGTCCGCATGCAATATTCCTCTTCCTCCTTCGCCCAGCCTTTGACCACCTTCTTCCGTCCCGTATTGGGCACGCGGAAATACTTGACGCCGCGTCTCTCGCCCATCCTTTCGCCCCTCAATTCGCCTTTTCCCGCGTCGCTGGCATTCCATTCCGAAACGCCCGATGCGACCCTGGAAGAAATTTACCGGCCCGCATCCGCCGCCATCCGTTGGTCGCTGGGATTCCTGCGCTGGGTGCAGCATGGCCGGATCCAGCTCTATGTCCTGTACGTGGCTTTCGCCCTTTTGGCCTTGCTCATTTGGAAATTGGGGGTGACATGATTTTCGGATCCATCCTCCCGCTATTGTTGGCGCTGTGCCTTTCGCCTTTGATGCTGGGGATCATCAACAAGACCAAGGCGTTTTTCGCCGGACGCCAAGGTCCGCCGTGGTTCCAGACCTATTATGACCTGCGCAAACTGTTGGGCAAGGATGCGGTGTACAGCGTCACCACCACCTGGTTGTTCCGCGCCGGTCCCATCGTCGGTCTCGCTGCGGTCATTCTGGCCACCTTCCTGGTCCCGATGGGATCCCGCCCCGCGCTGTTCGGATTCGAAGGCGACCTGGTCTTGTTCGCCTACTTGCTGGGCCTGATGCGCTTCTTCACCGTGCTGGCCGCGTTGGACACGGGCTCCAGTTTCGAGGGGATGGGCGCCAGCCGCGAAGTCCAGTTTTCCGCCCTGGCCGAGCCCGCGCTTTTCCTAGGCTTGGCCGCCTTGGCCGGCGAGAACCATTCCATCTCCCTGACGGGCGTCCTGGCGGGCACGGGGCCCTGGACCTGGAGCGCGTCCGGATCCATGGTAGCGTTGGTGTTACTGTCCTTTTTCATCGTTTTCCTGGCGGAGAACGCGCGCATTCCGGTGGATGATCCCAATACCCATTTGGAGCTGACCATGATCCACGAGGTGATGGTCCTGGATCACGGCGGACCGGATTTTGCCTTCATCCTATATGGCGCCGCCTTGAAAATGTGGGTGTTGGGAACCTTGCTGATCGAGCTGGCCATGCCGGTGCGCACGGGCAATGCCTGGGTCGACACGGCGTGCTTCCTGCTGGGAATGGCCGCCTTGGCGGTGGTTGTGGGCGTGGTCGAATCCTCCATGGCACGATTACGCTTGCTGCGGGTCCCGCAGCTTCTGGTGGCCGCAGGCGCACTCTCCGCCTTGGCATTCATTGTGGAGTTGATCTAACATGCATTCCGCAAGCTTCGATTTCATTTTCGTCCTCCTGCTGCTGTCCGATCTCGCCTTGTTGGGATCCAGCCGGTTCACCATTCTCATCCGCACTGTTTCGGCGCAGGGCGTGCTCTTGGGCCTGTTGCCGTTAATGACCGGCGAAGACGGGAATACATTTCGGCATTATGCGCTGGCCGCAGGGGTGATTGCGTTGAAGGGCGTGGCCTTCCCCTTTCTCCTTAACCGGGCCCGGCGCCAGGCGGGCGTGAGCCGGGAGATCCAACCCCTGGTGGGGTTTTCCCTGTCCCTGCTGGTGGGAATACTGGCCCTGGCTTTTTCCATCTGGATGGGATTCAAGCTTCCCCGGCCCATGGCGGGCACCTCCCATCTGGTTGTCCCCATGTCGCTCTTCACTTTGTTTTCCGGATTGTTCCTGATCGTGGCCCGGCATAAAGCGCTCACCCAGGTAATCGGATACCTGACCATGGAAAACGGGATCTACGCGTTCGGCGTGGCCATGGCCTACCAGGAACCGTTGCTGGTGGAGCTGGGCGTCATGCTGGATGTATTCGTCGGGGTATTCGTCATGGGCATAGCCATTTTCCACATCAACCGTGAATTTGATCATATCGACACGCGGCAGCTTTCCAAGCTCGGGGACTGGCCGCAGAGCGCACCCGCGTCCCCGGAGGACGGATTCATGGAAAAGGAAATGCTTTGAAATGATTCTCAGCCTGCTCATCTGCATCCCCTTCGCATCGGCGGCCGTGGCCTTCCTGAACCGGAATGGATCCTTGCGGCGCTTGCAATTGCTGCTGACGGCGGCCGTGCATTTCACCCTGACGCTCTCGACTTGGTTTCATCAGCCCGCCCCTGTGCTGGGAGGCTGGTTCGCCTTGGACGCTCCGGGACGATTGGTCCTGAACGTGATCAGCGGATTATTCCTGACCTGCGCCCTGTATTCCATCGCCTACCTCCGCCGGGAAATTCCCGGTAAGCATCGTGACATGGAGGAAGGCATGTGGTTCGCCAACGCCCCGGAAGCGATTTTCGTGGGATGCCTGCTCTTCGTCCTCTCCGCCATGACCTTGGTATCCTGCAGCCAAAGTTTCGGCATGATGTGGGTGGCGATGGAGGGAACCACTTTGGGAATGGCCCCGCTGATTTATTTCCATCGCCATCACCGCTCCCTGGAAGCAGTCTGGAAATACCTGCTCATCTGCTCGGTCGGCATCGCCCTGGCCCTGCTCGGCAATTTCCTGCTCGCCGTTTCGGCGGCCAATCACGGCCACGGAGCCATTCCGTTGGTGCTTGGGGATCTAGTCGAAAAGGCGGGGCTGCTGGACGTTCCTTGGCTCAAGGCCGCGTTCATTTTCCTGCTGGTGGGCTACGGCACCAAGATGGGTCTCGCGCCCATGCACACCTGGAAACCCGATGTCTATAGCGAAGGCCCGGCCGTAGTCGCCGCCCTGCTTTCCGGCGCGCTCACCAATTGCGCCTTCCTCGGCATCCTGCGCATCCAACGCGTTTGCACGGCGGCCGGATTGCAAGAATTCGGACAAGGCCCTTTGATTCTTCTCGGCCTATTGTCCATGTTCCTGGCCGGCGTTTTCATTTTGGGCCAATCGGATTACAAACGCATGCTGGCCTATTCCAGCGTGGAGCATATGGGCATCCTGGTTTTTGGACTGGGCTTGGGCGGAGCCGGAATTTTCGGCGCCATGCTGCACGCCTTGAACAACGCCTTGGCCAAACCGATGCTTTTTTTCGTGGCCGGCAATATCCGCGAGGCTTATAAAACCAAATCGACGCTACTGGTCAAAGGCATAGTGCATGTGCTTCCCGTATCCGGTTTTCTCTGGGTCGCGGGATTCCTGGCCTCCACCGGTTTCCCGCCCTTCGGACTTTTCCTCAGCGAGTTCACCATTCTCAGGGCCGCTTTGGATTCGCATCATGGGATTCTGGCGGCGCTGTTCCTGGCTTTCCTGTTACTCTCCTTTGTCGGCATGACCACCAATTCCCTGCGGATGGCCCTGGGCAAAGCGGATCCGGAAATCGCCGGAGCGCCGCGCCGGGAAGCATGGCTCTCCATCCTGCCGCCACTCCTGCTGTTCGTCCCGCTGTTGGTTTTCGGATTATATCTTCCCTCGGGTTTGCAGGCCTTGCTGCATGCAGCCGCCGAATCGCTGGGAGGTAAATGATGGTGTCTCCCGTTACCTTGAACTTGAAAAACTCACAAGCGGCGAATTGCTCCGATATCCCCGTTTATCCATTCTCTGCGTTCCGGGATCACATCATTACATCCGTAAAGAACGGCGCCAAGCTCTCTGCCTTGTTCGGAAATCCGGTGACTGATCAGGGATTGCAATTAATGAGCGTGCTGTCCTATCCGGAATCCGGCACGCTTTCCCTGCTCGCGGCTTCGGTGGGAGAGTCCTACGCCTCGCTCACGCCGGATTGTCCCGCGGCGCATTGGTTCGAGCGCGAGATCGCGGAACAATGGGGCGTCACGCCCCTGGGGCATCCCTGGCTCAAGCCCATCCGGTTCCATCAGCCTTTTGGAAACCATGCAAATATCTGGGGTTGGAATCCGGACGAAGCGGTGAAACCCGGCGTGACGGACTTCTTCCAAGTGAAGGGCGAGGAGGTCCATGAAGTCGCGGTCGGTCCCATCCATGCCGGAGTCATTGAGCCCGGGCATTTCCGTTTCAATTGCCATGGTGAAACCGTTTTGCATTTGGAAATCGCTCTCGGCTACCAGCATCGCGGCATTGAAAGGGCCTTGCAATCAGGGCCGGATAAAAAAACCCTGCACATGATGGAAACCCTCGCCGGCGACACCACCATCGGACATTACACGGCGTATTGCCAGGCGCTGGAAGGCTTGTCCGGGTGCGCCGTGCCGCCGCGCGCGCAAGCCCTGCGGGCCATGGCCTTGGAGTTGGAACGCCTGGCCAACCATACCGGCGACTTGGGCGCGTTGGCCGGCGACATCGGCTTCTTGCCCACCGCTTCATTTTGCGGAAGATTGCGCGGCGATTTCCTGAACTTGACCGCGCTGATTTGCGGCAATCGTTTCGGCAGGGACATGATCCGGCCGGGAGGCGTGCTTTTCGATTTGGAGGAGCAACGGAAAGAAAAGTTCTTGGGCAATCTGGAAAATGCCTTCCGGGACGTGAAGCGGGCCGCGGAGCTTCTGTGGGAATCCTCGTCGGTGGTTTCCCGCTTTGAAAAGGTAGGCGTAATTACCCGGGAGCAAGCCGTGCAATTGGGCTTGGTTGGGCCGGCGGCGCGGGCCTGCGGGTTGGCCCATGACATACGCTGCGATTTTCCCGCCGGGGCCTATGCCGACTTCAAGATTCCGATATGCACTCAAGAAGCCGGAGACGTCAACGCCCGAGCCTACCTGCGCTGGATGGAGATCCAGAAATCGGTGGCCTATGTGCGCACCTTGGCCAACGCCCTGCCGCCCGGTCCCATCCGGACTCCGGCGGGCGCGCTTCCGGCCAACCGGGTGGCCGTCTCGATGGTGGAAGGCTGGCGGGGCGAGATCTGCCATGTGGCCATGACCGATGACGTGGGAAAGTTCCATCGCTATAAGGTGGTGGATCCCTCGTTCCACAATTGGATGGGTCTGGCCGTGGCGATGCGCCAGCAACAGATTTCTGATTTTCCGATGTGCAATAAAAGTTTCAACCTCTCCTATTGCGGTCATGATTTGTGATCACGATAACGATTGAATTCTATCCGCAATCCCGGAGGATGACATGCTGAAATCCTTATTGGCCAGGTGGCAACAGGGTTATCGGACCATCCCTTTTCCGTCGGAGAAGGTCAATTTGCCCGATCGCTTCCGGGGGCGTCCGGAAATCGATCCATCCAAGTGTCCGGATGGCTGCCGGGAATGCGTCAAGGCTTGTCCCACCGATGCCATCCTGCCGACAGAAAACCATTTCCAAATCGACCTGGGGCGATGCTTGTTCTGTACGGACTGCCAGGAAGCCTGCCCCAGCGGCGCCATAACGCATTCCAGCGATTACCGGCTCGCCGCGCGAAAACGGAACGATCTTCTGGTGGGCGAGGAAGTACTGCGGCTTGCCGGCGCCTTGGAAGAGAAGCGGAAAAAACTATTTGGAAAATCCCTGAAACTCCGGCAGGTCAGCGCGGGAGGATGCAATGGATGCGAAGCGGATGTGAATGTCTTGCAAACCATCGTATTCGATCTGGGCCGGTTCGGCATCCAGTTCGTGGCCTCGCCGCGCCATGCCGATGGTCTCCTGGTCACCGGCCCGGTAACGGGAAATATGTCCTCGGCGCTCCACAAGGCCTACGAAGCGATTCCCTCTCCCAAACTGGTCATCGCGGTGGGCGCATGCGCCATTGCCGGCGGCCCATATATGGGTCAAGCAGAGGTGAAGAACGGAGTGGACGGGGAATTGCCCGTGGACCTGTATATCCCGGGATGCCCGCCCCATCCCTTGACCATCTTGGATGGCCTGCTGCGTCTGTTAGGGCGATTGGAAAAGGGATGACGAAACGGACTATGCTGCCGCGCGACCTTGGGAAAAATACCTGGAGGCGACTGCGCTTGATTTTGGCAGCGGCGAAATCAACAATTGATCGTCGCGCGGCTATCACATCACCACGAGCTCCGCGTTCAACGCTCCTGCCTTTTTAATGGCTTCGAATATGGCGATGATGTCGCGGGGAGTCACGCCCAGGGCGTTCAGGGACTTGGCGAGATCGGCGACGTTGGAACTGGTGGGAATAACCTTCATCTCCGCCTTGGATTCGCTGACCTTCATCTCCTCGTTGGATTGGTTGGTTGAGACCTGAGTGGTGCCGGAATTGGCTGCATTGGTATTCGAAACCTGCGCGGTTTGGTTCTGTTTTATCTCGATGGTAATGCTGCCTTGCGAAACAGCCACTTCGGAGATGCTCACGTTGCCGCCCGCGATGACGGTTCCGGTTTTTTCATTGAGCACGACCTTGGCCACCGTGGATACCAGGAAGTCCAAGTTTTCGACATCGGCCAGGAACTCCATGCGCTTGATCTTGAATTCATCGGGTACCTTAACCTGTACCGTCACGGGATCTTTCGCCTCGGCGATTTCTTTCTTGTAATTGGCGTTGATGGCTTTGGCCATGGCCACGGCCGAGCTGAAATCCGGCGCTGATAAGGAAATGCGCAATTCATCCGTGGACATGGTTCCACCTGGGGCTTCGCGCTGGATAATGGCGCCGTTGGGAATTTCCCCGACCAGGTTATGATTCTTTTGAAATGATGACTTCCCGCTTGATGACTCGCGGTTGATGCCGCCGATGCTCAGAGCGCCTTGGGCCAAAGCATAAATTTCTCCGTCGGTTGCTTGCAGCGGGGACATGAGCAAGGTGCCGCCCTCCAGGCTTTTCGCGTCGCCGATGCTGGATACGGTGACGTCCAAATTCGCGCCCCGCTTCATGAACGGACTGAGTTTGGTAGTCACCATGACCGCAGCCACGTTCCGAACCTGGATGCGCTCGCGCGGGACTTCAATGCCGGTATTGCGCAGCATATTGACCACGCTTTGCGTCGTGAATTGCGTGCGAGGTCCGTCGCCGGTTCCTTTCAAACCCACGACGAGTCCGTAACCAATCAATTGCGTTTCCGTGAGGCCATCGAATTTCGCCACGTCCTTGATCCGGGACGCCTGCACGGCCAACGCGGAAAAAATCATTGCGGGGACGATCAGGTTATAGCGCATGGCAGCTCCGGTTAAAAAATCCAATTGAAAAAGCGGGCGAGGACTCCCGGTCGGGCGGCTTGGTGATTGTCGCCTTGTCCGGTATACTGGATGCGGGCGTCGGCGATTTTTTCCGATTGCACGGTATTGTCCGGGGAAATATCCTCCGGACGGACGATTCCTGAAACGCGCAGGATTTCTTTTTCGTTATTCACTTCCACTTCCTTGTTGCCCTCGATCAACAGATTTCCGTTATCGTAAACGGCGACGATGCGCGCGGACAAGGTGGCCTTCACTTCCCCCTGCCGCGAGGTTTGCCCTTGCCCATCATACTTCTGCTTCACGCTGGTTCCGAAACCCACCTTGGGCGAATATTCGTTTGCGGCCGCCCCCGCCCAGGTCACGGACAGTGGGCTGACGTCCACGGAAGCGTCTTGGGATTTATCCGTATTGGTCTTGGTATCGTTGGTAGCTTTGGCGTTCTCGACGATGAGCACGGTAATGACGTCTTCGACGCGCTTCGCTTTCTTATCGGTATACAGGGAAAAATTATGCGGCATGGCTTGCGCCCATGCGCCGCCCACCATCACAGTCAAGGCTAGAGCGCCGATTACGATTTTTATTTCCTTCGCATCCCACATCTTGACTCCTCTTGCGCTGGATTTCTATCCGAAGCGGATTCCTATCCGCCGGGGACAGGCTCCAAAATTCCGTCCCCCGTCACGCGTACGCGGACCAACCGGTTGCTCGCCAAATTCTTCGCCATGATGATTTGGCCGGTAATCCCGTCCTGCCGGCAAACGGCCTCAGCCACCACGCTGACATTGCCGTTGCGAAACACAATCTTCGCCCCTTGTCCGCGCCTTACCGCCGGCGGCAAGGTGACCAGGCGGGGCGTCACCAATCGTCCCGGAGTAATGCTGACTTTCGCCAGCTTGCCCATCAAGGACTGGGGATCGATGATACTTTGATCGTCCATGCCCGTAGTTTCCCGCATTTCAATGGAAAGGTTGTCCGGCCCCAAAACCGTCTCCGGCGCGATGAGCTTTGTCGCAACCGCCATGGGCTGCTCGACGCGGATGTTCACGGTAATCTGAAGGTTACGTAGCACGCGAGTTTCCCCTCGGACCGCCAGGTTCAATTCGACCTTGCCGCGGCGGCGCATGCCTGAAAAGGAAAGTTCCAGGGAATGCGCAGTCACCGGAACCAAGATGCGGGATGGCGCGCGCGCGACCTCCCATTGGTTTTTCTGGCCCGGAGCCTTGGAACAGGCGGCGAGAAACTTTTCGATCAACGCCGCCAGGGAATCGTTGGGAAAAACATCCGCCCGGGTGGTGACGTGAATGGACTTGTGATCGAACTCCATCTGGTATTTGGAAGCCCAGGGTTTGAGCACGTGCGCGAAAAGCATGTCCGAATCGATGAGACGGGTGAGCCCGAAAGCGGCGCTTTTGGCCACTTCCAAGGTTTCCAATTGGGCGACGACCTTCTCTTCCCCGGCCATGATTCGCGCGATGTCGCCCAGCCGGATGATTTCGCCGTCCACTTCCGCCTGATCCAAAAACCGGATGGATACGGGCTGGGTACCCGCCGGCGCAATCCTCGTTCCGACGATCAAAAGGCTGAAGGCGAAAACGATATCGGCAGGCCGGAATTTCATCATCCCCTCAATTGGTTGGCAAGTTGCAACATGCTGTCGGAGGTTTGAATAGCCTTGGCGGAAATTTCATATGCCCGCTGCGCCACAATCATGTTCACCATTTCCTCGACAAGTTCGACGTTGGACGCCTCCAAGGATCCTTGGACCAGAGTTCCCATCCCGTTCGTCCCCGGCAAGGCGGTTTCCGGATCGCCGCTGGCCCCGGAAACCTGGTAAAGGTTGTTGCCCAAGCTTTTCAGTCCGCCTTCGTTCAGGAATTTCGCCATTTCCAATTGGCCGATTTCCTCCGTCGTCCCCGTGTCCGCGAGCTTGACGTTAATTTTCCCTTGAGCGTCGATCTGAATGTCTTGCGCGCCTTGGGGAATATTGATTTGCGGCTCCAGGGGAAATCCTCCGGAGGTCACCAAGGTGCCGTCATTGGACACCTTGAACGATCCATCGCGCGAATACGCGACGCTGCCGTCGGGCATCTGCACCTGGAAAAATCCGGAACCCTGGATAGCCACGTCGTAGGGATTCTGCGTCTGTTGCAGGTTACCCTGTCCGAATATTTTCTGGTTCGCCACGCTGCGCACGCCCAAGCCCAGTTGCAGACCGGCCGGGGATTTTGCGCCTTCCGCGCTTCCCGAACCGGGATCGACAAGGGTTTGGTAAAGCAATTCCTGGAACTCCAATTTTGATTTCTTGAAGCCCGTGGTGTTCACGTTGGCCAGGTTGTTGGAAATATTGTCGATGTACAGCTGGTTGGCCTTCATGCCCGTCGCCGACGTGTATAAACTGCGTATCATGATTTTCCTCGTTGCCTGTTTGCCTGTTAGAGGGCTTCGTTTCCGGCCTAAACGCGGCCCACGTCGTTCACGGCCTTGGCTAAGGTTTCATCGACAGCCTTCAAGGCGCGTTGATCCGCCTCATAGTTGCGGTACTCGGCCATCATGGTGACCATGGTGGATACCGGGTCCACGTTCGATCCTTCCAAAAACCCTTGCCGCACGCTGATGGCGTCTGCGGGCTTGACTGGGTTGCCATCCGGATCGGGGTTATTGAAAAGCCCATCCGCGCCGTATTGCAATTTCTTTACATTCGGAAAATCCACCACGCCCAAGGTCGCGGTTTTTTTGCCATCGACGAAAATCCCGCCGTCCTCCATGAATTGCACCTGTTCGCCCTTCAAATTGATGGGCCCGCCGTCTTGATCCAAAACCTGTTTTCCCGAGAGCGTCACTAAGTCGCCATATCCATTCATGCTGAACGTTCCGTTGCGGGTATACCGGATTCCGTCGTCGGACTCGATTTTGAAAAATCCGGAATTGCTCAAAGCCAAATCGAAATTATTTCCCGTGCGCACCATCGGACCCTGGGTGAAACTGGTGGCCACCTCGCTGAGCTGCTGATATTCGCGTTGCGACAATTTGCCCTCGTCGTTGCGACCGACCGTAACCTGGGACGTATTCACCAGGCGGGCCAGCTTGAAACCATTGGTATTGGTATTGGCCAGATTCTGGGCATTGATATCCTGCTTCGCCAGGATGTTGGACATCGCCCGCGAAGCCGTGTATAAACCATTGACCATCTGGTAGCCTCCAATCCCATTCAATTGAGCAAGAAGCAGACCAAGGGCAAATGCGCGAAGTCGGCACGTTCCGAAGGGTGAATGCGGAAGTTGAAGGAAATTGTTGCCCTGGCCTAAGCGAGCCGGGAAAAAAATGCCGTAGGACCGGGGCTTGGAGTATTGAGTCGGTTAGCCAGTTATCGCGATGGACCCAAGGGATCTGGATGCTTCAGGTGGTTTGGAATCCGACCTGCGATTTCAGAAAGTAGGCGACGGCCGCCCGGCCATCCGCGCCCAGATCGCGTGAAAAACCGTTGACGTACAAATCGATATGCGCCCGGATCACGCTGTCCGACAGAGACTGTGAGTATTCACGACAAAGCGCCAGCGCGGCTTCGGGGTGGGCATAGGACCAATCCAAACTAGATCGAATAGCGACTTCCAAACCGGCCGTAATCCCGGGAAAATCAATCTCCAAGAAGGAAGCCAAAGCCACCGCGCCCAAAGGAATGGGGTAACCTGTGTGTTTCTCCCAATGCGCGCCTAAATCCCGGACCAAATGGAGGCCGTCGCCGGCATAGGTGAAACGCATTTCATGGATGACCACGCCCTGGCAGGGCTCGGAGGCCAACAAACGCCGGTATAAAACGTCAAAGGGCAGGAAGGATTTACGATATCCCCGAGCGGAAATCTCGTCCGATTTTAGGAAGTAATCGAGAAGAAAATTGGCCGTAGTACGCTCTCCGGGAACCAGGATTTCCCCGGAAGGATCGAAGCCGCCCGTATTGGATAAAAGCAGCGGTCCACATCCGCGTCCCAAGGCGCCGCCGCATGCCAAGAGATTGTAGCGATCGCGGCAAGCGGCAAAATTGGCGTAGGAAATCTTCGCCAATTCCCAGCGAGTCGAAGCGACTCCTTGGTTCAGGGTTTCGATGTCTTCGAATTCGAATCCGATTTCGACCGGTTCCCCCGCATACCGCGCCTTCACGGCCCCGCGCAGCAACCCGCCGAAAATGAAAACGTCGTTCGGGCAAGGGGAAATCGCGGCTTTGATCCTCATGCCGATTCCTTTAGCCATGCGCCGAAGGTTTCCCTGAGTCGATCCAAGGCCAACTGGATATTTTCCGGACGCATGTCGCGGCGGGCGGCAAAATTGCTGATGGCCCGCACTTCACAAGCCGGAACGCCCTCAATCGCGGCGATCATGGCCACGGCCGCCCCTTCCATGGTTTCGAAGTCCGCGCCGGTAATTCTTCGACGTAACATCCCCGTTACTTCAGTACCGGTGCAGGCATTGACCGTCGCGCCCTTGCCGATCTTGACGCATTCCTGCGCGGTCCCGTTCAGGAAGCGGGAAGCATCCATGGGCCAGGGCCCTTTGCCCTCCGCATCGGCAAAAGGCTGTTCGGCCAGAGGGATGAACCGATCCGGCTCGGGCGATTCCATTCCAAGGTCCCCAAAGGTTTCCGATTCCGCGATAACGATATCGCCTATCCGCAACCCGGTACCCGGGTAGGCTCCGGCAATGCCGACATTTATGATTAATTCCGGGCGGACATGACGCAACACCGTCATTAGGCGTGTGCACGTCATGGGAATCCCCACGCCCGTGGCCGCAAGCAGGATTTGGGATTTCCCCACTCCCATCCGCCAGGCCCAGGGCAAGTCCTGCCAGGCCGTCCAGGGTATGTCGGCTGGAAAAACCATTTCCACGGCCGCTTGAAGCTCCCTGTGGGTGGCGGCGCAAATCAAATTCATGCGGTTGGGACCTTGGCGAGCAAAGAAAGAAAATCCTCTTCCCTGAACTCGGCGATGTTCGGCAACATGCAGCTTGCTGAACCCATGGCCAAGCTCCGATGAAACGCATCCTCCAATTCCAGGCCGTTCACCAATCCATCCGCCAATCCGGCTGCGACAGTATCTCCGGCGCCGGTGGAATTCTCGACCCTATCGATGGCGGGAGGTTGGAAGGGCAAGGGCTTCCGGCCCTGCCGTAACATCCATGCGACGTCGGGACCCGCGGTAACCAGGAAAGCCGGCGCTGCAAAATTTGCTCCCGGTCCACCCTTCGCCGCCACCCAATCCGTCACGCGCCGAGAGTCATAATCCGGTGGTGCCCATCCCATTTTCCCGCAGAGGGACGCGTTCTCCTCGCGGTTGAGTTTGAAACATGTGGCCAAGCCCAAATCCTCTCCGGCAAAACCTTGCCAGGCATCCACCACGGCAATTGGCGCGCACACCTTCCGGAGAATATCCGGCAAAATCGATGCCGGTAAGCCAGCCGGGACCGAGCCGCAAACCACGACGGCCGCGTAACCCTCGGACGAATCCACGCGATTGAGCAACTCCGCGGTAATTCGCTCGGGCTCACCCAGGAGAGGCTGCGATTTACGATCCGGCGAATTCCCGGCAGCGGAGTCCGATTCGGCGCTGGCCCGGTCGTCGGCGACGGCTCCGCGCCCGACCGTAAAAGGTGCGATGAGCTCCGTAACCTGTCCGTTACCCAAATCGCGCAGGGTCGAACATTGGCGCGTTTCCGTTTCTACCCATACGTCTAGGCTGTGCAAGCCCAGCTCCAGGCATCCTCCCAGGCAGCGCCGTCCATTTTCGCCCCCCAGGATTTGCAAGATGTGGACCTCATGTCCCAAGCGTTTAAGGACTTTGGCGGCGTTAATGCCCTTGCCGGAAGCGAAGGAGACGGATTCCGTCGCCCGGTTTACCCGTCCCGGACGCAATTCTGCGAAGGCCATGACGCTTTGCCATGCTGGGTTGAGACCCACTACCAGGATTTTCGCCATGCCTTAAAGTTAGGAAATGGCCCGCAAAGGTGCTCTTAATGGTGGGCCGGCGCGGCGGCGGGAGCAGGTTGGCTGCGCGTCTCCGAGAAAAACGAGACGCGATTACGGCCGGCTTGCTTGGAGTAATACATGGCTTTATCGGCGTTGTCGATCAGTTCCTGCTTGTTGGCTGCGTCCGTGGGAAAGGTCGCGCTCCCGATACTCACCGTCACCCGCAGGATTTTACCGTCGTTCTGAATTTGCAGGCTTTCCACGGCATTCCGAATGCGTTCCGCCAATACCCGCGATTGATTCTCATCGGCCTGGATCAGGACCACCACGAACTCTTCCCCGCCGTAGCGCGCGCAATAATCGGTATTCCGGATGGAGCCCTGCAGGGCCTTGGCCACCATCTGCAAAACCAGATCGCCAACGGGATGGCCGTAGGTGTCGTTGAACTTCTTGAAATGATCGATGTCCATCAAAAGCAAGGTCAAGGGCGCGCTGTATCGTTGCGACCGCTCCAACTCCATGGTCATGATGTCTTGGAACTTCCGATGATTGGCGATTTGGGTGAGCCCATCGATGGTCGCCAGCTTCTCCATCTCCGTGTACATGCGCGCCTTGGTCAAGGCCGTGGTCACGTTGGCCATGATGGTTTTCAGGAGCTGCAATTCCGATTGGCTGTAAACTCCTGGACGGTTGGATTCGATCCCCACCACGGCCCAAACGGATTGGCGATCGTCGTGGATGGGCGCGATGAGAATGTCCTGCGGCTTCAACTCCGCCGGTTCCTCGCGGTCGAACCGGAAAAAGCGTTCTTCGTTGCGATACCCTTGGCTTACGATCGACCGGCGATTCCGAAACACGCTGCCGTAAAGGCTGCGCTCGTTGTGGATATCGAATTCCATCCCCTCGACGAGCCCGCCCGGATTTCCGATTAATCGCCACACCGCTCCCTTGGCCGTCGCGGAATTATAGGCGCAAATAATCAGGCGATCGTGCTCGAAGGTGCGGGTGAGCGATTGCGTCAACACGTCGATCACTTCCTCGGGCTTCAACGATTCGGATAACTTTTTCGCGATTTCATATTGCAGGTCCGCCTGGATGGCCACCTTGTTCATCTGGTAGGTCAGCTTCGCGCTGGTGATCATGGCCGAGGCGATTTGCGTGAACCGGTACATCAGTTCCTTATGCTCGTCCGTGAAGGCGCGCATGTTTTCCGAATCGACCAGCAACAATCCCTGAATGCGTTTGGTTTGGTTGTCCATGACGCGCATGATCATCATGGAATTTATGTTTTCCGGCTCCTTGTAATATTCCAAATCCCCGGTATAGGAACGCAGATTACCCGTGATGAATCCGCCCGGCTTGTTCACGGCTGAGCCAATCACGCCCTTACCGAACTCCACGACGCAATCGTAATTCAGGTTACGGCTCTTGGTCACGACGGAGTTGATGACCATCTTATCGCCGAATTCGGAGACCAGGAATCCGATCGATGTGTAGGCCTTGAAATTCCGGCTCATGAAATAAACGACGGTATTCAAAATGTCCTTCATGTCCTTCAGGGCCTGTTCGCCCTGGTTTTCCAGGTACAGCCGGCTGAAGAATTGCGACGCCTGGGCCGGGTCCACCGTTTGGCCTTCTTGCGATATAATCACGGAACCCTTAGGCGTGGCGGAATCCTTGCCCAAAGTGATCGGCGTCACGGGCTCGCTGGGAATCGGTGCCGGCGAGGAAGCTACCACCCGACCCTGCCGGAACCCCAATAAAACCGATTGAAAGAGGACCACGCTCACCACGGGAAAGAAAATCGAAAACACATAATCCGGGATGTTCTGGATCACCGCGGGATGAGAACCGGGCAAATACCCAAAGAGCTTATCGGTCACGGTGATGATGGCCGCTGCGACGGTCAACAGAATGGTGTACACGGCATGGATGGGATGCGCCGAGGTCCCGATTAACGCGGCGGCCGCGAGGGCGATGACGAGATTCATCTTGAAGGCAACGCCTCCGAGCAAGTGAATCGCCAGCCAAGATAAGGCGAACATCCAGGCAACGCGCGCGAAGCTTCCCATCCGGTACTGCGTTTGTTGGGATGAGGTGGCGAAAATAAAGAGCAAGGCTTGCAAAACCAAGACGGCGGTCAAAATCAATTCATAATGGGAAATCCGGGGAACAGGAATTAAATGCACACCGAACAAGGCCAAAAATAGGGCGGAAATTATGGGAATTAAGGTTAAAAAAAGGCTCATGGATTCCGGGAGATGACCGAATTTGAGGATACGCTGCTGATTTTCATTCCTTTGGAATTATCTTTGGCTACTATAACACTTATGGCCCGCCGAATTCTAGGCCGCGACCCCGGAATCGGGAAACGGTGGCCGTACCGTATCCTGAACCTGCTCTCGCCCACGCGTCTTTGGAAATACTTGGATAAAAAGGCCACCCTGGGGTTGGATAGCGCCCCTTTCCACCTCGGTAAAAACCTGGATAGTTGCAAAAAAATACTGGTTTTGGTGCCCGATGAGATCCAGGAAATCCTGGTCGCACTGCCCCTTCTGCAAAGTTTAACGCACGATTTGCCAGGGGTTGAATTGCAGCTTTTGGCCGAGCAAACGGAGGTCTTGTTCTTAGCGGCCCTGTTTGGAGCCGATAAAGTCGTACCCATAAACCCAACGGAGTTCTTTTGGGGCGAATCCCATTTTAAAGACTTGGAACGGTTTGTCCGGGCGTTTCAACCAGAGGTAGTCATCAACCTGCGGGAAAAAGCCTCGCCGTTACTCTGGTATCTCTTGAGAAGTTCCGGCGCCTCCATGCGCGTTCAAATCGCCCCTGAACCACCTGTTCCCCTCGCCAATATTCGCCTCCTACCATCTGAACCAGCCAACCATTTGCGCAGGTATTTGTTGGCCGCAAAACTCTGGTCAAGCTCATCCCGACGCGTACATTGCAAGTGGAGCCGTTTGCGGCCCTCTCCGGAACACCTTCAAGAAGCAACCTCTCGAATGACGGCCAAGGGGCTTAAGCCGGAAAGCACGCGGATTTTCCTTTGGCAGGAAGGCAACCCGATTCGCCAAAGGGAGTTGCTCGACAAAGCCAAAGTGGAACGGGGACGGCAGGGTGAGGCCAAATCGCTATTGATCGTAGCTGGGGCCGGATCCTTATTTCCGGCTCCTCCCGCGCCCTCGGAAATCGGCTCAACGACCCCCTTCCTGGAAGTGGAATCCACCGGCCTGCTTCTTGGCATGTTCACCTTGTCGGCTTACACCATGGGCATCAACGGGCCGTTATTACACCTCGCGAGCTTGGCGGATACCGACGTTAAAGCGTATTTCGAACCCGAGGACGCGCCATGGGATACGTCCTTCCTGAATCCCCGGCTGGAAATCATTTATTCGCGCCGACCCTACCCGGAAATTCCTGAAACGGGAGCTGCGGCGACCCCATCCACGGCCAATCCCGCGTTGGGATTACCTCTCGGGAGTTGAACCGGGTCAATCCCACAGTCACAGCCGGGAGTTGACCCCGGGCGATCCAGCGGTCCCAACCAGGAGCATATCTAAGGTGTTCAAAGGGTGCGAGCCGCCCCAACCGGGCGGCGGCCGCAAGGAATGCGGCTGCAAAGGGACCGGCCGTAAACACGCGGCCAGCAGCTTTCCCGGCCTACAAAAACTTCGCCAGGGCTTTTTGTTGTTGGGCCAGTTTGACCAGCTCCTTGAGGCGCGCGGACTGATCCTTAGGTAACACTAAGGTTACCCCACCCGTTTGCACGATGAGCAAATCCTTGACTCCGAAGGCGGCGATAAGGCCTTCCTCGGCGAATAAGGTATTGCCTGCTGCGTCCAGCGTCAGAACTTGGCCGACCTTCCGGTTGCCCTGGGAATCGGCCGGATGCAGCCGTTCCAGCGCAGCCCAGGAACCGATGTCGTCCCAGCTGAATTGTGGAACCACCACGCGGATGCTGTCGGCTTTTTCCATAATGCCGTTGTCGATGGAAATCTCCGGCAATTGCTTATAAATCTTGGCCAGTTGCTTGGCGAAGTTCCGTCCTTTAGGATTCAAATCGCCTGCGGCCTCGAAAATTTTCGCGACGGCGGGCTGGTGCTTTTGGAATTGCGCCCATAAGGTATCCACGCGCCAGGCGAACATGCCGCTGTTCCAAAAAAATCGTCCCGAATCCACGTAGGTCTGGGCCGTGGCCTTGTCCGGCTTTTCATGGAAACGCAGCGCCGCATAGGATTCCAATCCCTCCACCCTTTGCCGCTGCGCCGCGCCATCCACCTCGATGTAGCCGAAGCCGATATCGGCCCGGTCCGGTTTAATCCCGAAGGTCACCAGGGACTTCCCCTCCGCGGCGACCAGCGACGCCGCCCGCATGGCCTGGGCGAATTTTTCCGGCGGCTTGATCGCATGATCGGCGGTTAACACCAGCATGATTCCTTGCGGGTCTTCGCGCATGATTAAGCGCGCCGCCAAGGCTACCGCCGCGGCCGTATTGCGCCCAACGGGTTCCGCAACGACGGCGACACCGGGAATCTTCTTCACCAACGCTTTGACCGGCTTCTCCAAATTTTTTCCGATAATCAACCGGACCGGAGCCTTTCCGCTACCGGGCGTGGACTTCTTGAAATTGCGGATATTGTCCAGCGTGTCCTCTAACATGGTCTTTCGGGTCACCAGGGGAAGCAGCTGTTTAGGATGTTTGGAATTGCTGTACGGCCAGAATCGTTCGCCGCGGCCGCCGGCCATGACAATGGGATGGATCATGATCTCTTTCAGGGTTGAAATGCCTAAATCTAGAGACGACGAAGACATCTGCCAAACTGTCGACTTTTCTGTCACCTTTTCGAGAGATGCGTAGTATTGGGCAGGGCTTTGTATTATAATAGGAAGACGAAACAAGGCTAAACCTTGGGCAGTGCTCAAACGAAAGATTATGAAATCAACGGAATTCGCGGGAAATCTGCGGCACCAATTCAGTGAAAAGGACTTTGTGGACTTGCACATGCATTCCACCCTTTCCGATGGCGGGCTGGATGTCCGATCCTTGATTCAACTCTGCGGACAGCAAGGATTGTCCGCCATGGCCATCACCGATCATGACAATATCGATTCCTTTGAAGAAGGCCAGGAGTATGCCCGCCAATTGGGCATTGAGCTGATTCCCGGAGTGGAAATCAGTTCCTCGCTAGGCGGCAGTGACATTCACATTCTGGGATACCTTTTCGATCCCACGCATTTACGTCTTAATCAAACCCTCGTGGAACTCCGTGAAAAACGCCGCGAACGAGCCAAAAAAATCGTGGATCGCTTGGTATCCAAGGGCATTTCCGTTGACTATGAGCGGGTCATGGCGCGGGCGCATGGCGGCAGCGTGGGCCGGGCGCATATTGCGTCGCAATTAATGGAAGAAGAATACGTTTCCACCTTCCAAGAGGCGTTCACTAAATATTTGGGCAACGAGTCCGAACTGATGTCCGAAATTGATTCCGTCAAACTCACCCCTGCGGAGGCCATCCAGCTTATTTTGGAAGCCGGGGGCGTTCCGGTTTTAGCCCATCCCTACAAAACCAATCGCGACGATTTGTTGGAGTTGTTGGTCGAATGGGGCCTTTTAGGCATTGAAACCTATTGCCACGGTCAACCGGGTTCAGCCTATCACAAGTACCGGACTTTCGCTCAAAAGCATAATTTGATATGCTCCGGCGGCGCGGACTTTCACGTGAAGCGGTCCGACGGGCGCAGTGCGCCGGGCAGCCTGAAAGTTCCCTATAAGGTCCTTTCCCTGTTAAAGCAAACCAAGGACGCTAAAGTCCACCATTAAGGTTTGGCAGCTTTCAACCTTTCCACTTTTGTAAATCCGCCATTGGGCTCCAATACCAGCCCCTGATTCCCGTTTAACCCGTCTTCGAAATAGTCACTGCTGTCCTTTTCCATGGTACGCAAGAGAACTTCACCGCGCCGTAAATTCAACGAGAACAATAATTGCGTCCCCTGATCTCGGAGGCAAGGCTCGGTTGCAAGTCCACCGTCCCATTGACCTTGCTGGTAATACCGCTCCGCAGCGATGTTTAGGCATTCCATCATGCAAGCTTTTAAATTATCCACGCGAAAAGTTCGCTCCGCCTGGGTCAGCCGAAACCCGCTCAATCCGACATTCGCTATAATTGCCAACGCCGCGATGGCGCCAAAAGGAAGACCCGAAACCTTGGCCGCAACGACTTTCGAGGGCTCAGAGCCTTGCGGGTTGCTCTTAGACCGGGAATCATCCAGTAGTTCCTTAATGCGTTCGCGACGTCCCATGGATTTAAGCCAATAGGTTCGCGTTACCCACCGCATGGCCAGGAGCCAGATAATGCAATCCAAGACTATCGAAATCCGGTAGACGTTCGAGGTCCAATGGAAAATAAGTGTAAAATCCATGGAAGATACCACAACCATGACCAAAAGCAGGAATGGAGTGACCCAGGAATCTTTCCGTAAGCCCTTATCTTCCAGGGCGGTTCCGACTATGCTCTGATAGGAAGCCAAAAGATTTTCATAGGCCTTTTGCGACCTGAAGGAAAGGAATCGAAAAAACAGAACGGACGCGAATCCCAAATAGCAGGCTTTGAGGAAAAGCGTGCCCAAAATCCCCCACTCCAAGTGGTGCGCATGATCGAGAATGGTGGCTGTTATTTCCAACGCCAATAGTAGGGCTTGCCACCAAATTAAAATGCTCAGGTTCTTAACGCGCCGCATTCAGGGCCATGATACCAAAATTCCCCAACCCTCCGCAACCATTTGAGGCTATTGTTCCCTAAGGTAACTCTTGGAGTTATCACAACTTATATCAGCGCTTTTCACTTGACTAGAATCACACCAGTCACTAAACTTTTGAGATTTCACGGGTGAGACCAAGCGCACAGCCTGAGTCTTGCAAAGGGCAATTCAGTTCGTAACGAAATTGGAATGAAGAAAAAAATTACCTTCGGGGAAACCCTGTTTGCCCGCCTTTTCAACATCGTCGCCGGGAAGGAATACCTTGTCGCCTGGCAATGGGATGCGCGCCGCGTTTCGCGATTCGTCCCTTTGAATTCCAATCTATGCAACCTCGTGATGGTTTCCCTCAGTATGCTCAGTTTAAGTCTGCTTTGCCTGGCTGGAGAGAGCGGCGCATGGATTTATCGTCAAGTCTCCTCAGCCGTCCAACACAAGGAAAATACCTCCTTGAAAAAGGACTTAACGCAAGTGATGACCCAGCAGGGGTCCGTCGAATCCACATTGGATAGCCTGACGCGCTTGGAAGAAAAAATCCGCGCGCTTTACGGAATGAACACTTACGACAAATCCTTCCTGGCATTCGGCGTCGGCGGGAGACGCGTGGAGCTCGGCGCGTCAATGGCGCCGGCGGTTTCAGAGCAAATTGTGAACTCCGGCCTGAAAAACCGCCAATTGCAGAGCAAGATTACCTTCACGGCCTCGAGCTTCAAGCAGATCGAGGAATTTGTCCGCTATCGTCATAATTTGTGGGAGCATACGCCCTTCGTTTTGCCGACTAAGGGTCAGATTACCAGCGGATTCGGATATCGCCTGCATCCCGTGGTGGGCGAGCGCGCCTTTCATGAAGGCTTGGACATTGCCAACAGCAAATGGACACCTATTTTCGCGACCGCTGACGGCATCGTATCGACCTCCACCGAGAGCGGCAACTTCGGTAATTTGGTAGTCATTGATCACGGCAACGGATATTTGACGAAGTATGGCCATATGACCAAAATCATGGTGGAAAAAGGCCAACTGGTAAAACGATATGCATTGATCGGTTACATGGGCGATACGGGGCGCACGACCGGCACCCATCTCCATTATGAAGTGCATCGCGACGGCACGGCCCAAAACCCCGAGAAATACATTTTGCCTTCGGGCATCCTCGTAGATTAAAATCTCCCCAGCGATCGCGTCGATTGCAGTGCGGACATTGACCCGCCGGGGAACCGTTGTTCATGCGTTTATGGCTTACCGTGCTATGCGTTTTTGCCATACAGGCCCAGGAGGCCCAGGCGGAAGATTTCGCCGGGGAAGCCTATTTGATTGGCTCCAGCGTTTCTGATAACGGCACGTCGGGAGCGCTCCCTTCGCGTTTTCAAACCGCCAGCCAATATTTGGATTTTCCAGGTGACATCGGCGATGGGAAACTTTTACGCTTGGAAATGGCCACGTTGCCCTTGTTCAACGGCTTGAGCCAAAGCCTAAACGGCGCCGTCGGATACTCCGTGGACTCGAACACGCATGTCAACGCCTTTCTGCAAACCGTGACCACGGGCGACATCCAAGTACTGCCCTTGTTGCAGGGCACGGCCCAAGACCGGTTGAACGATCCCGGCTTCCGCCCCGCGCCCTGCGATGGTTGCCAGCAATTGCGCGACGTTGTCTACATGACCAACGTCAACATCATGCGGAAATGGGATTTCGAGTTCCCCCGCTCCGACATATCCAGCCGGCCGATACCCATGAACTTTACCTTAGGCATGACGACCAAGTATTTCTACGAAGAGCTGGAAGGCGGGGATTATTTGGCCCAAAACCTTAACGTGGATTTGGGCGCTTGCCTGAAGTTTTATTGGGGATACAATCCGGTCACGCACTTTTCCGATCGCGACGTAAAAATCCAAGCTTCCGGATTCGAATTACTACCCACCAAGCAGCGCAGCGATTTTTCCGAAACCCAGGTTTATGAAAACATTTCCAGACGCTACCACCTATCGGCCAGTTGGGAAGAAATTTTTCCGGATTGGAACAGCACCGTTGCTTTGGGCGCAACGCAAAAATCCGAAGGCGGAAAATACCCTGCCGTAGGAGTCGAGTGGGACTTCCACGAAATCATCTACTTGCGTGGCGGATGGGACTCGGAATACTTAAGCGCAGGCGCTTCGGTGGCCTATCGCTGGTTCTCCGTTCACTACGCGCTGCGCCACCATGAGCTCGGCACTTCCTTTTATCAGGTTTCCGGCCAGGTCCAATGGCCTTAACAGGGTGTTGACGCATCGCTATCGACAAAATTGGGAAATCCGGAATTCCGAGTTTTACCTTCACAATGACCGCTCAAGCCCGCAATTTGGGCTTAAAGGGTCCCTGTGCCTCAAATTTTTCCGCCATCCCTCAAAACTCGATGCCAATCCGCTTAATAATCTTCCGGATATTTCACCCCATAGAATTCGAATTGTGTTTAGTTTGTGATATGGGTAAAACTCACGACGGCGTGCTGAACCGCGCGCGATTCTAGTCCACTAAGAGATAAAGCTTTTGCATTTAGGAGGACATCATGGAAGGTAATACCGATCGTTCACGACAAACCCGGCCTCTTTGGGAGGTGTGGGTTTTCGTTGCATTTCTGTTGGGATTAGCCGGCCTGGCTCGGCTGGCAGCCACGGGAAATAAAACTTGCTCCGGTTGCATCGCGCATAAAGGCCCAGCTGGGCTTCATCTCGCGGTTGCCAGCAATTAATATTGGAACTGAATCGCGCCGCTTTTTCAATCCAGCCTTCGCCCAGGGATTTAGAATAAGTCGGGGAAACGACCTTATCTAAACACCCTGAAAATTTCCGCCCCGATCAGCTTTAGGTTTGGCCGGGCGCGAATCCCCTCATATCGTAATATCCGTACTCCGATTGGCGCGCTGCGGCCCTTGGAAATTATCCAGGCCGTCCAATCCCGTTGAAATGTTCCGCTTCGCGAAACCGCTCCCAAAATTGTTAAGTTGCAGAATCACTTTTTAGGGAAGTAACGCAATGCGCAAATGGCGAATTGAAGACTCGAGCGAACTTTACAACATCAACGGTTGGGGTATCGGGTATTTCGGCGTGAACGAAAAAGGCCATGCGACAGTCAGCCCACAGCGGGAAAAGGGATTCCAAATCGACATCAAGGAGTTGGTGGACGAGTTGACGTTCCGCGATATCGGCGTGCCTGTCCTCTTGCGGTTCCCGGACATTCTGGACGATCGCATTGAACAGATTTCTTCCTGTTTCGACGCCGCTTCCAAGGAATACGGATATAAAGGCAAGTACTACAACGTCTACCCCATCAAGGTGAACCAGCAACGGCCCGTCCTCGAGGAAATCGTCCGCCACGGCAAGAAGTTCAATATCGGACTGGAAGCGGGTTCCAAACCTGAGCTCCATGCCGTGCTTCCCATCATGGATAATGCCGAATCGCTGATCATTTGCAACGGATACAAGGATGAAGAGTTCATCGAACTCGCCATGTTGGCCCAAAAAATGGGCAAAAAAATCTTCGTGGTGGTGGAAAAGCTCAACGAATTGCGCCTGATCAAAAACATGGCGACGCGCCTGAACATTTCACCGAATATCGGAATCCGCATCAAGCTGGCCAGCTCAGGTTCGGGAAAGTGGGAAGAATCCGGCGGCGACCAAAGCAAGTTCGGCCTGAACTCTTCCGAGTTGCTGGAAGCGCTGGATTTCGCCAAGGCGGAAGGCATCAACCATTGCATCAAGCTGATCCATTTCCACCTCGGCAGCCAAATCACCAACATCCGGAAAATCAAGGCTGGCCTGCGGGAAATCGCTCAGTTCTTCGCGCAGATTCAATCCATGAATTTCAAAATCGAATTCGTCGACATCGGCGGCGGCCTGGGCGTGGATTATGACGGAACCCGATCCACCGGCAACAGCAGCGTGAACTATTCGATTCAGGAATACGCCAATGACGTGATCTATACCATCTGCCAGGTATCGGACAAGCACAATCTTCCCCACCCCAATATCATCGCTGAGTCCGGCCGCGCCTTGACGGCGCATCACTCCGTGTTGGTCTTCAATGTCTTGGAAGTGGGCAAACCGCCGTTCTGGGACGAACAACTGCACGCCATCGGCGAGAAGGATCACGAGGCTTTGCGCGAGATGCACAGCCTCTATAAAAACCTGGCGCATAACAATATGCTGGAAACGTGGCATGATGCGCTGCAACTGCGTGAAGAGGTTTTGGACCGGTTTAACCTCGGGATTATCGATTTGAAAACCCGCGCCATGGCCGAACGCCTGTTCTGGTCCTTGGCCTTGAAGGTGGATCGCCAAGCGCGGCAAATGAAGCATTTCCCCTTCGAACTGCAGGGCATCGCCAAGCTTTTGGCGGAAAAATACTTTTGCAATTTTTCCTTGTTCCAATCCCTGCCTGACTCCTGGGCGTTTGACCAGATTTTCCCGGTCATGCCCATCCAACGCTTGGACGAAGAGCCGACGCAAAGCGTCACGCTCCAGGACATCACGTGCGACTCCGACGGCAAGATCGATCATTTCATTGGCCAAGGGGAAATGGCCCGCTCCATGCCCTTGCACGCCTTGAACCCCGGTGAGCCCTATTACGTCGCCGTTTACCTCGTAGGCGCATACCAGGAAATCCTGGGTGATTTGCATAATCTCTTCGGCGACACCAACGCCGTGCACATTACGGTACGCGGCAAAGAAGGCTATAACATCGACCAGGTGATTGACGGCGAATCCGTGGCCGACGTGTTGGACTACGTGCAGTTCAGCGATAAAAACCTGGTGCGGACCATGGAATCGTGGGTGTCGGCATCCGTGAAAGAAGGGAAGATCACCCAGCAGGAAGGCCGGGAATTCCTGGCCATCTATCGCTCCGGACTGTACGGATATACCTATTTGGAATAAGCCGGGGCCAGCGACGGACCTCTCCATCAGGCCTACCCGTCGATGACTCAACCCCGCCGGGTTATTCCGGCGGGGTTTATGGGTGTGAGGGCTTCCCGTGGTAACACCACTGTCACCGGGGTAACTTCCCGGTTACTGCATTTCCGACAACAGCGTTTTAATCTTGCTTTCAATCAGGTCCCGGATTTTTCGGAACTCATCGGGAGGAAGATGTTTGGGATCGGGAATTTGCCAATCGTCCCGGTGCTTCGCCTTCACGAAAGGGCAGGCGTCGCCGCACCCCATGGTGACCACGGCATCGTACTCCACGTCCGGAATTTCCTGCAACGACTTCGATCCATGCTTGGAAAGATCGTATCCGATTTCCGCCATGGAAGCGATGGCCTTGGGGTTGACGATTCCCGAAGGACGGGATCCGGAACTGTAGCTTTCCACCGCCGCGCCCCCGTGGATGCGCGCGAAGGCTTCCGCCATTTGGCTGCGGTTGGAATTCTCGATGCAGACAAAAAGCAGTTTTCGGGCGGACATAAATCGTTCCTTTGTGAAAATACGGATTACTTACTCCGGAAGGCCGGTCGCGGGCCTGGAGGCTGCGCTTGATTTTTCGGAAACGCCGAACATCCATCGACAGAGCGGGATGGCCAAGGCTACCGCCGCTATTTGGGCCGCGATAAAAACCGGAACATCCGAGGGCCGTATCCCCGCAAACGTGTCCGTGGCAGCCCGGGCCAGCGTCACCGCTGGGTTGGCAAACGATGTCGAAGCCGTAAACCAATAGGCCGCGACGATATAGCCAGCGACGGCGAGTGGAACCCAAGCCACGCTGCTTTTGGCCACGCCGCGTATCACCAGCAATAAACCGAAGGTGGCGATGAACTCGCTAAACGCTTGTGTCTGCCCATGTCGGACATGTTGCGAGGCGAAAAATAACGGCAGACTGAACATGGCATTGGCCACCGCCGTGCCCGCGAAGGCACCGACGATTTGCGACAGAACGTACGCCGGGACGCGACGCCAGGGAAAATCGCCCAAGCCGGCTTGCAGCAAAGTGACGGCAGGGTTGAAATGGGATCCGGAAACGGAAGCAAAAGTCAAGATGAGGGTGACCAATCCCGCGCCGGTCGCCAAGGCATTGGCCAAAAGGGCCAACCCCGTATTGCCGCCGCACAGCCGCTCAGCCATGATCCCGGAGCCGACCACGCACGCCAAGAGGAATGCCGTACCCAAGGTCTCCCCGGCCAATGCTCGTGTCAGCCCTGGCATCAGCAGCAACTCCGCACATGGTCTTTTTCGAAATCCGTGAAAACGTCTTGAAACGCATCGCGTACGGTATTCAAAGCCGTCCAGTCGATGCAATAGCAAGAGGCCGTCCCCTCCACTTCGCCGCGGATGAGGCCTGCGTTTTTCAGTTCCTTCAAGTGCTGCGATACGGTGGATTGCGCTAAGGGAAGCACTTTGACGATTTCACCGCAAATACAGGTGCCTCGTCTGGCCAGTTCCCGTAAAATGGCGACGCGAGCCGGGTGAGCCATGGCTTTGGCCATTTCGGCCAACTTGACATCTTTGGAAGAAAACTCGGTCGGATGTCGGGCAGGCATGGGGTATAAAATCGTAATATTACGATGAAGCGTCTATATCGGTCATTGATGATAATTGAAAAAAATCCCCTCCATGCTACGCCGTTTCTTACGATTCAAGCCGACATGGAGGGGGGAGTTTGGTGGGTACCGTAGGGATTGAACCTACGACCCGCTGATTAAGAGTCAGCTGCTCTACCAACTGAGCTAGGCACCCAAAGCGGCCATAAATATACACCAAAAAATTACTTTTTCAATGATCCCATGAAGCAAATATGAACCTCGAAAAACTCGACTCGATCCCCATGGAAGATGCCTATTTGACGCACCTCCAATTGGAAAAGCGTTTGAGCCCGGATACCATTGCCGCCTATTTGTCCGATCTCCGGATTTTTTTTCGACGCACAATCACAAAGGGAAATGAGGACTCCGATATCACCAAGACCGTCCCCGGTCTTGGGAAGGACTGGCGCCGCGCCGGAACCCAATCCCAGCCCAGCCCCAGCTCTGACTTGGGAAACTTTAACGCCGCGTCACTGCGGGAATTCATTGGTAGTCTTGTCGAGTTGGGATTCGCGCCCACCAGCATCTCGCGATACATATCGACGTTGAAAAGTTTTTCCGGATTTTTGGCGGATGAAGGTTTACTCACGGAGGATCCCACATTTGGACTTTACGGACCTTCGCAACAAAAGTACAAGCCGCATAGCCTGTCCCATTCGGAAATCGATTGTTTGTACGGGCATTTGGAAACGATGGTGCGAGCAGGGAAAACCGGATCCCGCCGCAACCTGTGCCTGATTGAATTACTGTAC
>JADGQO010000046.1 GCA_017881725.1 Fibrobacteria bacterium | reverse complement strand
TTTGAGGGCCACACCTGTTCCCATCCCGAACACAGAAGTTAAGCCTCAACGCGCCTATGGTACTACGGTCATTTGCCGTGGGAGAGTGGGTCTATGCCAGGGTATAAAACACAAAGCCTCATCGGTTAACGCCGGTGGGGCTTTTGTGCGTTTAGGCGAAATGCGTCTAGAGGAAATGGTTTTTGGGGAATGCCCGTAGGGGAAACATCAGTGTAGTGTCGGCGGGCAATTCATATTTGGCCAACCTGGTTTGGTTGGCATCGACTGTTCCGCAACCTTCAGGCCGGCGGTGTGATTTCCCCATTAGAATCGGGGGCGGATAAGCGTGCGACAAGTGACGCGGCTTTGAGAACCTCCGCGTGCGTTTCCGGGAAGGGAAGAAAATTGTCGTCCCATTCTACCATGGTTGCCACACCGCCGGAACCCGCGTAGGCGATTTGGTACAAGTCCCAGACCTCATCCCGCACATAATTATCATGCGTATCCAAAACATACGCGCCCTTATCCGTGTGTCCGGCTAAATGAATTTGGCATACCCGGGCCAAATCCAGACCCGCGAGATAATTCTTGGGATCAAAATGATGGTTCCGCGAGGATACGTAGACGTTGTTCACGTCCAGCATCATGCGGCAATCGGCTTTTTCAACTACGGCCTGGTAAAACTCCCATTCCGGCATCGTACCGGACTCCCATTCGGCGACGGCGGAAAGATTTTCGATTCCGAAGGGGATTTCCAAATAATCCTGGGCGATACGCGCTTTTTCGGAAACGTGTTTGATCGCTTCCGAAGTATACGGAAGCGGGAGCAAATCATGAAAATGATGGGCTCCGGTTTTCGTCCAGCACAAATGATCGCTGAACCAAGGGGTTTTGGTTTTGCGCGCCAAGGCTTTTAACTGCTTCAGATAATCCATGTCCAATGGACCGGGCGTTCCGAGCGACATGCACACGCCATGCAGTAACAGGGGATACATTTCCAGAAACCGTTCCAGGTTATATAGCGGAACACCGCCGGTGGCCATGAAGTTTTCCGAAATGATCTCGAAGAAATCCACCTTGGGCCGGTTCTCGAAAATGTAGGCGTAATGAGGAATTCGAAGTCCGAGGCCGAATCCGAGGTGAGGGATGGATATCATACCCGGAAATTTAGTTGGTGAACGCCGGATTCGATGGGCCCGCTATTGTGAGTTGAGGAAGAATGGATTCCAGGATGTGGGTGTCTCGACAATTATACGGAGGTCAATAGGAACATTCTGTTAAGCGAGTTACCGTTTCGCCTATTATTTTGGTTTCGAGGAAAAAGTGGGGCTTGCAGTGCACATCATTTATTAGTTTTTGCGTTGCCGTTTTTATTTTAACAGGGAGCAAAAAATGCAGCCTTTAAAGAATCTGGCGCTTATCTTGGCGACGACGTTGTTTTGGAACTGCGAACAACCCGTTCAGCCCACAGCCAAGTCACCCAATGAGTCGAAAATCGTACCTGCCGTCAACTCCATGACTGCGTATGCTGCCCGCAAAACCGGGATTGCGGTAACCGCTCCGGCCGTGTCGGTTGCACCCGTAACGACTGATAATCCGTTCACTGCGGATGCTTTGAAAGAGATGAAAGATGCCGGGCTTTGCGATAATTTTGTGCAGTTGATCGGAGAGCTATCACAATCCTCCACGCAGAACTCGTCCGGGTTTATGAGTTCCCCGCGTTTCCAAAAGGTGATGACCTGCTTGGAGAACGATGTATCCGCATGGGCAAACGCGCAAACCACTCCGGATGACCAGATGATTATGAACGAGGTGGATAAATGCTTCTGTGATGGAACCGGATCCCTTTTCTCTGGTCTTCGCGCATTGACCTTGAATAGCTATAGCGCTCCGTCGAGTCCTGGTGGCCACGGTTATTCAGCGCCCCAACCGTCGTCAACTTCGTATTCCGCCCCGTCTTCACCGGCGCCTTCGACTTACGCCTCGCCGACCACCGCTCCTGGTTATTCGGCGCCCAGTCTTTGATTTTCCAAGCGGTGGCCCTCCTGGTCGCCAGCTTATTCTTTGCTCTTTCCATTAATCACCCCCTTTTTCAAGGAGTACTATAAAATGAATAAGATTTCCAAAATCATTGCCCTTATGTTCGGCATGGCATTGGCGGCCAACGCCCAGCTTAAAGGGTTGGGATATGATACCGATTTGAAAGAAGTCACGGGTCGGCTTCTCGTAGGGCCGAATTTTGTCGACTTGGGTGCAGGCATTAAGTTCGACAATACCGATGGCATCGCCAGTGACGCGAAATTCCAAATGTCCTTGTCCGGATTCTTCCTGGGTCATTTGCATGACTTCGGACCGGTGGACACCTATTTCACTGCGGGCGGTGTGTTTGCCAAGTTGCCTCAGGCGAGCAAGAATATTGCGATATCCGCTTTTGTAGGGTTCCAGCCGGAAGTGACATTGCTGGATCACATCGTGCTATCCACCCGCTTCGGCCTTGATATTCCCTTGATGCCCTACTTTATCCTTCAGACCGCAGGCGCTGGCATCAGTATCGTCAACGGCGCGAACTTCAAGATCCTTTTCTGATTTATTGAATTAACAGCCGCATTCGTTAAAAGCTGTTCGCATGCGCGAACGGCTTTTTTGATGGACAAAAAACCAGCCTGAAAGCCTACGCGTCCAAATCCCTGCGTGGGCTCCGATCTTCCTAATCGTCGCGATTCGGAAAAAATATTTGAGGCCGGGGCTTCCAAGCGCTCTCAGAAAAAGTGTTGAAACTGAATCGGCTATCGAACCGGCCCGGCCCGAAAAACCGTGCCTCTTAGTTTTGGTGAAGCAGCCCTTCCAAGCCTCCCAAGGCGCGAATCTCCAATTCGGAAAACCCTGCCTTCAATAAGGGCGAGAAAATTTCGGCTTCCAAATCGGGTATGAAACTGACCAACAGTTCCGACTTTGATTCGATATCGCGAAGTTGCGCGTTCGAGCAAGCGGCGGGGATCAAAACGGTTTCTCCCAAGCCAATCGTAAGGGATTGTCCCACGTCCCAAGTCAATTCAAATGCCCCGCGTATGCAACTCAGCACTCGGAACCGATCATTATTGTTCACTGGGAATCGGGCCTGCGCTTGGCCGATATGGACGACGGCGAAATGGCGGCATGCCACCCGGTAACTTTCCACATGCGTTCCATGCCTTATGATCAGGGAATTTATGCGGTGCTGGTTATGCGCGCGGAAATCCAATACCTGAACGGCTTCACTTAGGTGCATGGCGCGAGGTTTCCCTTTGGCGTCCAAGCGATCCCAATCGTAAATCCGAAAAGTGGTGTCGGAGTTTTGTTGCACTTCATAAAGAAGCAGGCCGGCGGTGATGGCGTGGACGGTGCCGGCGGGAATGAAAAGCATATCGCCGCTTTTGACAGGGACTTCGTTCAATACCTTCCGGCAGGCGGATGTGGGCAGCGCCTGAAGTATTTGTTCGCGGGAAAATCCGGCGGCCAAGCCTAAAATCAAACGCGCATTTACAGGCGCTTCCAGGATATACCAGCATTCGGTTTTCGATTCCCCCAACGGGGATCCTGCTCCCGGATGCACCTGGACGGAGAGGGCGTCCCGCGCGCTGATGAATTTGAACAGCAAGGGGAAATGCGAAACTTCGGGAGAAAATTGCTGACCCAGGATATCCCGCGCATGCTTGGAAAAAATCTGATGGAAGGGTTGTCCCGCGAAGGAGCCGGATTGGACAAAGGTCGCGTTATCGTCGCGGTCGGAAAGCTCCCAGGATTCGCCCATGCTCTTATCTGAGGCCGAGCCTTTGCCTAAGCGGCGATACAGACCGTCACCGCCCCAGATCCGCTCCTGAAGCAGGGGTTTGAACTTCAAAGGTTCACGCAATTCTACGGACTGCACCATGGGTCGGCCTCCTTTAGCAAGGATAGCAATTCAGTTTCCGGAAATATCCGAGACCAAGGCCATGGGAAGGGAAGGAACAAATCGTTCACTCCGTAAAGTGGGCGCGAGTCGAATTAAGCCGCTGACTTAGCCTGACCATCGAAGCGATGTTCTTCCGTATTGATGACGGCGGATTCGGCGTTGAAAAGGTTGAGGCTGATGCCCTTGGGTTCGAGCACCTTGTTTCCGAATTCCTGGAACGAATTGAAGATACGTCCGCTGAAGATAATGTTGAAGCCGATGGTGGCGAATAGGAATTGGATGTAATCCGAAGCGGAGACGATGTAGATATCGCCGCCGGTTTCCTGGACTTTTTTCATGTTGTAAATCAGCGCGCCGATTCCGCCGCTGCAGAGAAAGGTCACTTCATCCAAATTGAAGATGATATGGGAACAACCCTTCTCGACCATTTTATGGATTTGGCTGTCGAGGATGCGGGAATTATCCCAGCCGATTTTTCCTTTGACGATGAACAAAGCCACTTTAGAATTGCTGGTGATGCGAAGTTCCACGGTTCACTTCCGTTGTTTAGATGTCAAGGTTTTGCGCCCCCTGATTATAGGGGCTGGAGTTTTTGTCTGCAAGCCAATTATCCAGCTTCGCAAAGGTCATGGATTTCGTATCCTGGTTCAGCTTTCCGGCCGCTCCGGGCAGGTTTCCCGTGGCGGCATGGGCCAATTCAAAGCCACGTTCCACAGCCGCTTTGATTTTTTGACCGAATTCCTGGTTGCCCATGCCGGCGATTCCCGCGAATTGCGTGGCGAATTGCACAATTCGATCTGAAGTGTTTTCCGCGTTCCAATAATCCGGGACCGTGGCGGGTTGATTCGGATCGGCCGGTACGGCGGCGGTATCCTGCGAAGTCGAAGAGGAATCTTTTGTGACATCTTTCGTCGATACGGAACTTGCGTTTTGCGTCGCGCCATCCAGCATGACGAGTAGGAATTTCCCGTTTCCGGCATCCTTGGAGTGCCCCAGGTATTTCAGCATTTCTTGGAAGGCTTCGCGCTGTTGTTTGAGCAATTCCTTTTTGACGCGCTCAGCCCAGCTTTGCATGTCGGCGCGCGTCTTTTGTTTAAGGTCTACTGGATTGGGGGCTTGCGCCTCTGTTGCGTCGGTCTTATCAGGGTTTACTCCATCGACACCGCCTGCCGTCCCGCCGACCGCTCCTTCATTATTCGCCCCCGCTCCCGCCTTAGCGAGCCTTACGCTCCGCCCGTCCAGGCTCCGCGTGTAACCGCCGCAATTGCCCTTGCTCGCCGACATTTCGGCATGGATGTACGTTTCCTGCGTCATGGTCGCGTGCAATTTGAGCACGTCCCCATCCTTGGTCGTCAGCTTCAATTGAACGTCGTCTTTTTCGTAGGCGTAATAGTCGAGGCTCACTTCGCTCTTTGAGGAATTGAGGGACGATTTGGGGAATTCGAAATCCGTGGACGAAGGTTTTACAACGGCGCTGAGCATAATGAGTTCCTCCTTGAATTCATCGGCTGTTGGTTGATATTCCTTCATCGGCGGAGTTCAAGCCTTACTTTAACTTTGACTTTAACAATGGATCTTTTTGGGATGCCGGCGGGATCCGGCGCATGCGCGGGACCAGGGACGAATCTGGACCGCACTTGGTAACCTGTTTTGCCTGAATTCGGTTTATTTTTCGGCGCGGTATTCTAGGAACTTTTTGATCCGAAGATCCAGATCAATTGCGACAAAAATGTGCACAACCCTGTGAATAGGGAGTGGACAGTGCGGGGAGAATACGTGGAAAAAAAAACTTCGCAAAATCAGCCTCGAATTCATACGATTCCAGCGGTTAAAAAACCTCTCCAAGCTGAACCCTTGGGGGGGTAAATATTCTTAGATTAACTCGCCTGACATCGGTTTGAAATCGATTCAGGGGATGGGAAAGAGACACATGGTGGCTGAACAGACCTTGATTGACGCCGAAGAACGCTCGTTATGGTCGCAATGCCTCCAGGCGTTGAAATCAAAGATCTCCGAATCGGCTCTCAATACTTGGTTCTCGGCCCTCGAAATCGTCGACGCTTCGGAAGGGGAATTGACCCTCGGCGTTCCCAATGGTTTCGTGCTCGAGTATGTCGCGCACCATTATCGCGGAGTCATCGAAAATACTTTGGAAGGGTTACTGAGGCATCCCGTGCGCGTGCAGTTCACCGTGCTTGCGAGGTCACCGCGTTTGGAATTGTTCCATGGCGAAACCAGACTTTCCGATGTGCGCGGGTACTCGCCGCAAGGTAGAAACCCATCCGGCGGATCTGATAGCGGATCATCGGGATCCGATATCCGTTCGGAAGGCAGCGCGTCTGCCTCCGGTCTCGAAGCCTGGATGGATACTCGTCCCGAAGCGGCGGGATTTCCGGCCCAGGAAGGCCCTTGGATCAAATCGCGCGGGCCCGTGCGCGTGGAAGTCACGGTCGCGCTCAACGTCAAATACACCTTCGACAATTTCGTCATCGGCGATTGCAATCAATTGGCGCATGCCGCCTGCATGGCCGTGGCCGAAGCGCCCAGTCACAACAATTTCAACCCCTTGATCCTCTACGGCGGCACCGGAATGGGCAAAACCCATCTGGTCCAGGCCATCGCGCATTTCTGCATCGAGAACGAGACCGTGCGCAAGGTGGTGTACCGTACCTCCGAGGAGTTCACGCGGGAGTACATCGAGTACGTGCAGAAGAACAAGGATTCCCGGACTTTTTACCAAGTGTACAAGGACGCGGACATCCTGCTCATCGACGATATCCAATTCCTGGCCGGCAAGCAAAGTACCCAGGACGAGTTCTTCAATATCTTCAGCATCCTGCAATCCTTGAACAAACAAATCGTGATCACCTCGGATCGCCCGCCGGCGGAAATCAAGGGTTTGCATACGCGCCTGCTCTCGCGCTTCGATACCGGCCTGCTCGCCGACCTCCAGCCGCCGAATCTGGAAACGCGCCTGGCCATCTTGCAAAAGAAAAGCGAAGCCGACGGCCACGGCGACGGAGAGGGCTTCATCAACGGCGACGTGCTCACCTACGTGGCCAGCCAGATCACGTCCAACATCCGCGAACTGGAAGGCACGCTCATCAAGCTGTCGGCCTACGCCAGCTTCACGCATATGCCCATCACGGTGGAAATCGCCAAGCAAATCCTGGGCGATACCATCCGCAACGCCGACCAGCCCGTGACCATCAAGCGCATTCTCGATCAGGTGGCCATGGAATTCTCCACCACCGTCTCGTTGCTTACTTCGCAGACCCGCAAAAAGAATGTCGCCGAGCCCCGGCAAATCGCCATGTACATGGCCCGGCAACTGACCGATAACTCCCTGCATACCATCGGCCTCGCGTTTGGTCGGGATTACAGCACCGTCATCCACAGCGTCAAAAAAGTTGAGCAATGCATGGAACGGGATCTGGATTTAAAAAAGCAGGTCACTCGCCTGATGGAAACGCTGTCATAAGCCTCGGGAGAAACGGTCGACTCTCCTTTGGGAAGTCGCCGGAATCCGGTCCGGAAAATCCCGCCCTTCCAATCTTCGCCTATTTGCACCGGCGCTTCGTTTTCTTCTGACTCATTTTTTACCTTAAAACCCGGAATCGACGCGGCGAAATCGCAGGCGTCGCCCGCGGCGCGGAACGGGCTCCGGAATTCCGCATCAACACACCAATCCGGAACAACGCATGCATTCGGTTATCTTGGAAATCCTCAAGCAGGCGACGATGTCGACCTTCGCCATCGTGGCGGTCATGTTCCTGCTTTCCATCGGCGTATGGGCGATTCTGATCCGCAAGTGGCTGGCTAATTCGACGCGCAAGTCCTCCTTCACGAAATGGCGCCAGGCCATGGGAGCGAAGCCCAATTTCCAGGAGCTGCTCAAGCTTGCGAAGTCCATGCCCGACGCGCCGATGGGCCGGATCACGCGCGCGGCCCTGGCGGAAATGGAAGGCTTGTCAGCCTATGTTTCGTACGACTCGCTGGAACATCGCGGCGAGCTGGTACGCGAAACCATCGAACGCACCGTGGACGTCGAGAAGGATTACAATGAAAGCGGCCTGGTCTACCTGGCTTTTTGCAGCGCGACGGGACCTTTGATAGGCCTGTTGGGCACGGTGTGGGGCATCATGGATTCCTTCTACCAAATCGGCAAGCAGGGCTCGGGCAACATCACCGTGGTTGCGCCCGGCATCGCCGAAGCGCTCCTGGCCACCATGGCGGGGTTACTCGTAGCAATTCCGTCGTCGGTAGGATACAACGCGTTCGCGGGCTTCAACCGCAAGGCCGAAGGCATCATGCTCAATTTCGGTTCCGAGCTGGTAAGCCTGTTCAAGCGCGGCGATCTGACGGCCCTGGAACGGTCCACCGCAGCGAAAAAAGTTTAAGCCCCGAGTCCCATGCGTAAACGCGAATCGCTAAGGCCCAATCCGGAGCTCAATCTCGTCAATCTCATCGACGTGTTGTTCGCCATCCTCATCGTGTTCATGATTACGGCCCCGCTCATGAGCCAAGGCGTGAAGGTGGAATTGCCCAAGGCGCAAAGCGCCAGCCTGGACGAGAAAAAAGCCATCCAGGTGACGGTGACCAAGGAACGCGAAATCCTGATCAACGAGACCGCCTCCGATCCGAGCAGCTTCGAAAAGGATTTCCGCAACGTCTGGACCGGCGACGAAGAAACGGCCGTGGTTATCAACAGCGATCAAAGCGTGCCCTACGGCTACGTGATGGAACTCGTGGCCGCCATCCAACGTCAAGGCGGCAAACGCCTGGGCTTCTTGACCGATCCCGGCGCCGCTTCCGTCACCACGACCAAGGGCCGTCACCGCTAAGGCGGGCATTCCTGCGCATGACCGCTCGCCCGCATGATTCCGCTCCTTCCGACGCCCCGCGTCCTGGCGGCCAGCGCCCCGGAGGATCAGGCGCACCCGGCTATCCTTCGGGTTCGCGCAACGGCGACCCGCGCGCGGAACTGAAACTCACCGTCGTCGAGAAATCCCGCGATCCGATGGCGCAGAAAACCGCCGTGGTCGTCTCCGTGGCCGTGCATGCCCTGGGCATGCTGTTCATCGGACTGTCCGCCCTGTTGGCGCCGCGCCGTCCGTCCATCGTGCCGGTTTTCGAAATCGTGAACCTGGAAAAACCGAAGCTGCGCCCCATCCAGCCCAAGGCCCCGCCTCCGCCGCCGGAAGCCCCGCCGCCCGAACCCGCGCGTCCGCCCGATCCTCCCAAGCTCACGCCCAAACCCAGCAAGGCCGTGACGCCGCAGAAAAAGCCGGAGCCCAAGGTGGTCAAGCACGACGAGGACACGTCTAAGCCCATCAAGGAGGCGCCTCCGCCGCAACAGAGTTTAGCGCCCACCATCGTGGCGCATATGCCCGAGGATCCGCGCCTGTCGTTCTGGGCCGGGCGCGTCAAGAAAAAGGCGGAGACGTTATGGAATCCACCCTCGGGAATTGATATTTCAGGACCGGCCAAGGCGGTGATCAGCTTCAAGGTGTCGCGCGACGGAACCGTGTCGGACGCGGCCGTGACGACCAGCGCCGGCAACGCCGACCTGGATCAATTGGCTTTACGGACCATCCAACGCATGGAACATGTTCCCCCCATTCCCGAGAATTTCCCCGGAGACGTGATTGAGGTATCCTACGAATTCAATTACAAAGGCCAATAATAAGATGGGGAACGTTTCGGGACCTGCGGCGCGGCGTTCCGGCCTCACTGTGGCACGGCGCTTCGGCTTAACCGCAGCAAGGCACTTCGGCCTAGCCGTAGCAACGCACTTCAGCATTGCCTCCGCGCTTTTGGTTTTCGGTCTGTGCGTCCTTCCGGCCCGCGCCGCCGATGTCGTCATCACCTCCGAGCAGAAAGCTGCGGAAACCATCACCTTGGGTTTCACGGAATTCAAATGCACCGGCGACGTCAACGCCGTTCCTTACACGCCCGGCGCAGTCATCACCTGGGACTTGGAATTCAGCGGCCGGTTCAAGCTCAAGGCCGCGCCCGCCTTCGACAGCACCGTCAAGGCCGCCATGAAGGCCGAAGGCGCTTTGGCCTATGTGCGTGGGGCCTACACCTTCAGCGGGGACGATTTCACCTTGGAATGCGAGCTCATCGACATCGATTCCGGCGAGCGCATCCTGGGCAAGAAATACACCGGCAAGAAGCCCGATTTGCGCGTGGCGGCGCACAAGTTTTCGGACGAATTGGTCTACCAGCTTTTCGGCGAGAAGGGAATCGCGCAAACGCGCATCGTGTACGTCAACAAGCATACCGGCAACAAGGAAGTCACCGTAATGGACTATGACGGAGCGAACGTTACGGAAATCACAAAGAACAAAAGCATCAATCTCCTGCCCTGTTGGGTGGAAGGGAAATCGAAAATCCTGTACACCAGCTACGCGGCCGGACAGCCCCAGTTCTACCTTAAGGATTTCGAAACCAACAAGAACGGAATTTTCTTCACATCCAAGGGTATGAACACCTCGCCCAGCTATAATAAAATGGACAAGGAAATCGTCTACGCCTCCACGCAGGACGGCAACGCCGAAATCTACCGGCGGCCCTTCCCGGACGGCAAGGCCCAACGCCTGACGTTCTCCGGTTCCATCGAAACCTCACCCTCCTGGTCGCCCAACGGCTATGAGATCGTTTTCATTTCCGATCGCAGCGGGAAACCCATGGTCTATATCATGGACCGCGACGGATCCAATCTGCGCGCCATTACGCACGACGGCGATTATTACGGTTCGCCGGCTTGGTCGCCAAAGGGGGACAGGATAGCCATCGCCGCCATGGACGAGGGGAACAACATGAACATCATGACCATGTCCCCGGACGGCAAGGATCCCCAGAAGTTGACCACCGGTTCGGGCAGTAACGAGAACCCCAGTTGGAGTCCCGATGCCCGCCATATCGTCTTTATGTCCACGCGAACGGGCGGTTCCGAGATATTTATGATGGACGCGGACGGGAAAAACCAGAAGCGCATCAGTTTTTCCGGAAACAATTTCATGCCCAAGTGGTCGGATTACTAAGTTTTGGCAATCGCGCCGCGCTTTCGGATAAATTGTCAACCGTTCTTCCGAACCCGCAGTTGTGGAAAATGCATTTCAACGCTTTAAAGAATGTGCATCACTGAATTACCTTTCTGGAAAAAGGAGAAGAAAAATGAACTTTAAGCACTGGACTCTCGCGGGATTGGGCGCTGTAGCGCTGTTCACCGCTTGTTCAACGCCCCCGAAACCCGCTCCCCGTGTGGAACCGCCGCCGCCCAGGATGGCCGAAGCTCCGGCTCCCGCCCAGGCTTCCGAGCCGCCGAAGGTGGACGAAGAAGCCTTGCGCCGCCAACGCATCCAAGCGCGCATCTCCGAGGTTTTCAAGCCCGTTTATTTCGCGTATGATCAGAGCACGCTTTCCGCCGAGGGACAAAGCACCTTGCAGGAAATCGGTAAGCTCATGAAGGAAGTGCCGGAAATCGCCGCCCGCATCGAAGGCCATGCCGACGAACGTGGCAGCAATGATTTCAACCTGGCGCTGGGCGAACGCCGTTCCAAAGCCGTGCAAGATTACTTGTCCAGCTTCGGCGTCAAGGGCTCGCAAATGACCACCATCAGCTACGGCGAAGAAAAGCCCGCGGTGGACGGTCATGACGAAGGCGCTTGGGCCAAGAATCGTAGGGTCGAGTTTACTACGACCTTTTAATCCGGCGAAAATCCGGTAACCAACGCATGCCTAGCCTGCTCCAAACCGGGACCCATCGAACTGATGGACTCCCGGCTCGGGAAAATCACTCTCTTCTCCAGTCTTTTTACTCGGCCATGGCACCGGCTATGGCCTTTTTTATTGTCATTTTGTCGGGATGTTCCCAGGTGACCCTGTTGCGCACCGAAGAACTCCGCAAGGTCCAGGACGAAGTCAAAGGCGTCCATCAGCAAGTGGAAACCCTGCAAAAATCCGTCGATGAGTTGAATCTCTCGCAAGGCGGAACCACCAGTAAGATGAAGGCGGATTTGACCTTGCTCCTGCATGATTTGCAAAATCAAATCACGCGCTTGCAAGCGCAAATCGATGAAACCCAATATCGCCTGAATACCTTGGGCGTGAAAATCGATAAGCTGGATCAAAAGAAGATCATATTGGGCGGTCCCTCTGGGTCCGTCGTACCCGCCGCCGGGTCCGGTGCGGTCGCACAAAGTGCGGGAGCTGCTCCCGGATCTCCCAGCGCTACGGTGGCTCCGCGTTCCGCATCGCCAGCCCCTGGATCGGCCGCGCCGAGCGCGGCCGCAACATCGGGCTCGGACAATGTTCGCGTTGTCGATGGCCTGGATTTGGAAAACCTTTTCAACCAGGCCCGTGACGATTATATCCGCGGCAAATACGATCTGGCCCTGCAAGGATTCAAAACCGTTTACGAAAAAGACGGTGGCGGCACCTGGCGCGAGTTGGCCATGTTCTGGCTCGGGGAAACCTTGGTCAAACAAGACAAAGTCGATCGCGCGCTTGAAGCCTACCAGCGCGTGGTCAAGGAATTTCCCCGCGGGAATAAAAGCTGCGCGGCGCATTTCAAGGTGGGCCTAATCCATCATCAGCGCAAGGATAAAACCAAGCGCGACGAAGAGTGGGCCAAGCTCATTACCGAATGCCCGGGCAGCAACGAAGCCCAACGCGCCCAGGAAATGCAGAAGGAATAAGAGGCCCTCCCCCAGGGCCTTTTTTCATGCCCGGTTTCAGGGCGTGCTTTATTTTGGTCGGGCCCTATTCGGTATGCTTGCCATTTAAAAGACAGCTTACGATTGGATATGGCGCAATCTGGTTTGCCCAGGAAGGACAGCCATCAAGAAGCCAGTAGGGGCCGTCTGCATTTTTGGATTGAATGGCCGGGATTGGCGGTGGGCGCAGATTTTGGGACATTACCCCATTACCCTCTTGTCCCGTTACCCCGCAAGCTGTATATTGAAGACATGTTCCTACCCATCGATTCCAGGAAGCGGATTTCACTAAGCAAGGTTCTCGGCGAAAGCAAGGCTGCCTTTTTCGAGGTATCAGTGACCCCGGAAGGTGATATTGTGCTCAAACCGATGGCGGCCATCCCTGAACGTGAACGCTGGGCATGGGAAAGGCCCGGCCTAATCGAGGGAATCAAAAAGGGCATTACCGACTCAAAGGCGGGTCGAGCCAAGCCCTATTCCAAAATTCGTTGAGCGGCTAACCTCCCTGTGCCGCTCCTTTTATTAGCGCCCTTGGCCGAGTCCCAGTACCTGGCGCTTAAGAAAAATCCGGCTTTAAAAATCCCCTTCAAGGCCGTGCAAAGCGCCCTGGATAAAATGGCGGCCAATCTTCGGCATCCATCGCTTCAAACTCACGAGTATAGTTCCTTTGCAGGACCGGCGGGGGAGAAGGTGTATGAGGTATATGCTCCGAATAAGACGCCTGGCGCGTACCGGATTTTCTTTTACTTTGGTCCCGAACGCGGCGAGGTCACTATCCTTGCCATCGCTCCGCATCCATAGGTACCCAGTAAACGCAACGTCATAATCCAAACTCCAACTAAATTCCGGGCAAAAAAAACCCCGCCGAAGCGGGGTTTTCCATCGAATGTTAATTCGAAAATTACTTGCTGGCTTTGCGGCGGCGGGCGAAGCCGATGCCGGCCAAGCCGAGTCCGAGGAGAACCAACGAGCCGGGCTCGGGAGTGGAGTTATCCACGCCGGTCACGGTCTTGCCGTTGGACAACAAAGCCGACCAGCCATCGCCATGGACATCGGTACCGGCGGTGAAGTAGCTGGTGGTGAATCCGAGAGCTCCGAAGAAGGCGTTGTCATAGGCCTGATGGGTCCAGTAGCTCATGGGAGAGGGCTGGGTGAAGCCGTTCAAGAGGCCATCGGCCGTGACGGTTTCGTGGTCGCTGCCTGTCGAGCCGCCGGCACCGCCAGCGGGGGTGTATCCGGCGACATGGGAGACCGCGCCACCCGAGGTACCGAGGGCGAAATCCCATTCAGCGCCGCCGACGTAGTCTTCAATCATGACGGTTCCACCGGCTCCGAGGTAGGTGGAAACAGCGGCCTTTTCGGAGGCATCATCAACCAGGGTGTTGTCTTCAAAGCAGCAGCCTCCACCGGCGAGGAAATACACGGCGGCGTAGTTGCTCAAATCACCGGCGGCGCCGGTGGTTTGGAAACGGGTAATGGCATGGGTGCCGGAAATGATGGCACCGGCGGAAACCGGGTCAGCGCCGATAACGGCGATGCTGCGGGAATCTGAACCACCGAGGGCGGTCCAAACTTGGTCGCGATACGCAATCGCGTCCACGTCGCCGGGGAACGAGTGATAACCGATGGCATCGCTGCCTTCGAGAATGATGGTCGCTTGGGCAGGCTGCACCAAGGCGCCAATCGAGAGCAACGCGGCGGCAGCGGCTGCGCCCCGTACTGATTTGTTGACATTCACCATGATATTCTCCGGTTAGGATGATTAAGTCCGACTAACAACCAAAAAATCTGTTGTTGGTTAAATATAGAGCAACCCTTGTGCCAGGAACTTAAATGGGCATTATTCCCAAATAAAGGTCGAATTCTGGGACTGGGAACTGTACTCAGGAAGATGAGTTGAAAGATTACCCGACACTTCCTGAAGGGAATTAGACCTTGGGTCTTGAGAAGCTCCCGGATATCCGCTCAGGGACTTTAATTTGAGAAGATTTACGACTCGCTTCGGGCTGCGCGCATGTTGTAAAAGAAATCGACGACATTCGATAAAGTTTACATGCCCCTGACGGTGTACTCGACTCCACCTGGCTTTGAAATGGGACCCACAGCCTGCGCGGGTTATGGCGGTACCGGAAGACCGAAGCGCCCAAATTCTTGGTTACTCTGTGAGTCGCCAATCTAAAGTACATCATGGCCCAAAGCGGAAAGCTCTCCGAGGACCCCGCCCCAGACACAGCTATCCAGGAGCAATTTCAATTCGCGTTGCCCAAACCCAGGGGCTCAATCCGTTCATGCCCTACAAGCCGCCGGGCATATACGAGGCAGGCGCGGATATCTTCCGGCTCGAGCCAGGCATACCCTTCCAGAATTGTGGCCGGCGAATCGCCTGCGGCGAGCATACCAAGAACGTGTTCAACGGCAAGGCGCCGTCCACGGACCAATGGCTTGCCACCGAAAATGGCGGGATTGTAAGTGATACGTTCGAGAAGCTTTTGTTCATCCATGGTAATGCCCCTTGGAATGATAGGCCCCACAGCCTGCGCCGGTTATGGCGGTACCGGTAGACCCAAGCGCCCAAATTCTTGGAGTAAATCTAGAGAAAATTCTCGACCGAAATATGGAAGAGCTTGGAAAGCTTCTTGGCTTTGTCTTTACTCACCTTGCGGTAGCCGTTCTCCCAATCCGAAACGTAGTTCTTGGACACGCCGACTTTTTTTCCGAGCGCTTCCTGGGTGAGCCCCAAGTTCTCACGATAGATCTGGATGCAATCGGCGGCCGTAGCCGTCATATCCAGGGCCTTGGCCTGGGCGGTCTCGAAGTAGTCGACGCTCTCTTCCTTTTCGGACTCGATATGCAGCTTCCGGCCATACTCCTTCTTGAGTGCTTCCATCATGAAGGGGGATATGTCCCCCTGAATCCGCACATCAATACGGGGCGTTTTGACGACTGCCAACATAATACACCTCAATGGTCAGAATCTCTTTCTCGCATGTCCAACACGCAACCCAGTGGTAGGACAAATGGCAATGATACTTGTTCTTTCCCAGGTCGCTGAAGTTCGGCCAAGTCTTAAGTACCCTATGAGTTTTGGCATTTGGCGTCAGCCCTGAATCGCCGAGAAGTCCGCGATTTCGCCGACAAGATCCTTGACCTTGCGCAGCAGCAGGTGGCGCTGGCGGCGTAGTTGGGGATCCGGGTCGTTTACCATGGCGGCGTCGAATAGGGCGGCCACGTCTTCGCGCAGGGCGCCGACGGCATCGAGGACGGCGCCGTATTGACGCGCGGCCAGGCCTTGGCGGACGGACTGCTCGGCTTTGGCGATGCCGGACAACAGTCCTTTTTCAGCGGGAAGTTGGAGGGCGGCCGGGTCGATGTCGCCCTGGATTTTTGCGTCCAGGATGTTGGACACGCGCTTGAAGGTTTCGGCTGCGGGGGCGAAGGTCGGACGCGTGCGGAAGGCTTGCAGCGCGTCGAGGCGGGCGATTAGATCGGTGAAATCGTACCAGCCCGCTTGGCTTTGCATCACGGCATCGAGCGTGTCTTTGGCGAATCCACCGGGCAGGCCCGGGCGCGCGGCTTCCTGGAACAGATTTTTGGCGCGGCCCTGATAGAAGTCGAGGAGTTTTTCAAGGAGACCTGCGTCTTCGCCGGGCTTCAGGATGGGTTTGTAAAGCGTTTCGATGGCCCAGCGGAGGGTTTCGCGGATGTCGATGCGGAAGCCCCGGTTCACGATGAGGGCCATGGACGACCAGCAAGCGCGGCGCAGGGCGTAGGGGTCGGAGGAACCGGTGGGGGCCTTGCCTTTGGCGAACATGGTGATGAGGGAATCGATGCGGTCGGCGAGGCCGACCAGGGCGGCTTCATCGCTTCCCGGGAAGGTATCTTCGGCGTTACGGGGTAAATATTGATCGCGGATGCCGTCGGCGACGATGGGATCCAGGCCTTCGGCGATGGCGTAGTAGCGGCCCATGATGCCTTGCAGCTCCGGGAATTCGCCCACCATGTTCGAGGTGAGGTCGCATTTGGCGAGTTGCGCGATTTGGCGCACCTTGGCGAGGCGCGCGGCGTCCAGTTTCAGGAGTCCGCCCAGATGGACGGCAAGTGTTTCCGCGCGCGCGGCTTTTTTGGCGAGGGTACCTTCCGGTCCCAGGTCGGCCGTGAAGGTGACCTTCTCCAGGTCTTTGCTGCGCGAGGCGAGCGGGCGTTGGCGGTCTTCCTTGAGGAAGAATTCCGCGTCGGCGAAGCGGGCGCGCAAAACTTTTTCATTGCCTTCTTGCACCAACGCGAAGTCCGTGCATTGCATGTTGGAGACGGCGATGAAGTGGTTGGCCAGGCGTCCGTCGGCTTTTTCCAGGGCGAAATATTTCTGATGCTCGCGCATTTCCGAAACCAGCACTTCTTCGGGAACTTGCAGAAGGCGCTCATGGAAATTGCCGAGCACGGGCACGGCGTATTCGAGCAGGAAGGTGACGGTGTCCAGGAGTTCTTCGTCCTTGCGCCAGCGCAGGCCGGCTTTGGCGGCTGTCGCCTCCGTGAGATTGCGGACCAGGGCCTTGCGTTCGACTTGATCGGCGAACACCTTGGCGTCACGCAAGGTCGACAAATAGGCTTCCCGGGGGGCAGTAACTTTGATGTTACGGTTGTGCAGGAAACGGTGCCCGCGGCTTTCCGACCCGGAACGGAGGCCCGCGAAAGCCATGGGGATAACCTGGTCGCCCAGCAGGGCCACGAGCCAAGTCACCGGGCGGACGAAGGGCGTTACCTTGCCATCGCCCCAGCGCATGGTCTTGTACCAATGGATTTCCGAGAACACTTTGGGAAACAGTTCCGACAGGATGGCGACGGCGTCCTGGCCGGGCTTTTCCGATTGGGCGTACAGGTAATCGCCTCCGCCGATGGTGCGGATTTCCAGTTGGTCGGTGGTGAGTCCGGCCTTGTTGGCGAAGGCCTGCGCGGCCTTGGTCCATTGGCCCTGGGCGTCTTTGGCCATACCGGCGGGCGGGCCTTTTAATTCCAATTTCAAATCCGGCTGGCGCGTGAGGATGGATCCGATGGAGATGGCGATGCGGCGCGGCGTGACGAAGACCTTGATGTCCTTGGGCTGCAATTGGGTCGGTTCCAGGTGCTTGTTGAGCAGGACGGGCAGGTCGCGGAGCAAGGGGCCGAATACGCGGGCGGGCATTTCCTCGACGCCGAGTTCGATGAGTAACGGCGCGGTTACCCCGGAGGCGGGGGTTGAGGCGGCTGTGGAACCGGGGGGCGACGCTGCCGAAGAATGCGCTGAGGCCGATGGGCCGGACCCTGCGGTCGACGCTTGCCCTGCGGCCGCTGCGCCCGAGGGATTCCCTGCGACCAGAACGGTGGGTACGGAATTCGTTGGCGTCGACGCTTGCCCTATGGCCGACGCGCCCGGGGTGGACAACCCGGATGCTCGGACCCCTGCGGCCGCTGCGCCGGACCCACCCGGAGGATTCCCTGCGGTCGACGCTTGCCCTGCGGCCGCTGCGCCAGACCCACCGCCGGAATTTGCATCGGCGACGGACCCAGCGGCCGTATTCATCGAAACCGGTTTCGCCCGCGCCAACAGCGGAAAGCCCAGCGCCTCGCGGTTCTTCAACCAAGCCTCGGCCACGGCCTTCGCCAAAGTCCGCACGCGCAGGATATATCCTTGCCGCTCGTTCACGGAAATAGCCCCGCGGGCGTCGAGCAGATTGAACGCATGGCTCGCTTTCAGGCAATAATCCAACGCCGGAGCCGGTACGCCCGCCTCGCACATCCGGCGGCACTCGCCTTCATAGCTCGTGAACAGCTTGAGCTGCATGTCCACGTCGGCCAATTCGAAATTGTGCTTGGAGAACTGCACTTCGTTCTGATGGAAAATGTCGCCGTAGGTGAAACGATCGTTGTACTGCAAATCGAAAACGTTGTTCACCTTCTGCAAATACATGCAGATGCGTTCCAGTCCGTAAGTGATTTCGCCCATGATGGGGGAAAGATCGAATCCGCCCACTTGTTGGAAATAGGTGAACTGCGTGATTTCCATCCCGTCCAGCCACACCTCCCAGCCCAATCCCCAAGCGCCCAAGGTCGGCGATTCCCAGTCGTCGTGCACAAAACGGATGTCATGTTCTTCCGGCTTGACGCCCACTTCTTTCAGCGACTCGATGTACAGATCAAGAATGTCCAGCGGGCTCGGCTTCAGCACTACTTGGAACTGGTAATAGTGCTGCATGCGGTTGGGATTCTCGCCGTAACGCCCGTCCTTGGGGCGGCGGCAGGGTTCGATGAACGCGGCGTCGAACGGTTCCGCGCCCAGCGATCGTAAAAACGTGGAAGGGTTGAACGTCGCGGCGCCCTTCTCCATGTCGTACGGTTGGGCCAAGAGGCAGCCCTTGCGGCTCCAATAATTCTGCAGCGTCAACACCAAATCCTGAAAATGCATCGAACCTCCGACTCCCAAAGGGAGGCCTAAAAATGGCAATTAAGCGGGGAAAGTTCCAGGCCGTCGCGATAAACCCAGAGAAAGTTTTGCGCCATGCGGTGGGGTCCGTTACGGGCAGGCTCACTTCTGGGTCTCGCACGTGAACGCGCTGGGTCCCACGGAGTCCCCGTGAATCTTTCCGCTGGCGTTGCCCTGGGTCGGTCCGCAGAGGCCGCGGGTCCGCGGACTCGCAGCGGTCCGGCGTCGGCCCCCTACGCCAAAGCTTGGCCGAAATCCTCGATCAAATCCTCGGGATCCTCAATGCCCACGGACATGCGGATGAGGCCGTCGGCAATGCCCATTTGCGCGCGGCGCGCGGGGCCCATCTCGAAAAAGATGGTGTGGGCCACCGGTATGATCAGGGTACGGTTATCGCCCAAATTGCTGGAACATACGGCCAACTTTAGGCGATTTAGGAAGGCGAACGGATCGACGCCGTCACCCAGCACAAAGCTCAGCAAGGTTCCGGGGCGTTTGAACAGCTCCTTGGCCAATCCATGCTGCGGATGCGACGGGAGGCCGGGATAATTCACCGCTGAAACCTTAGGGTGCGTTTCCAGAAACAAGGCCAGGCGCGCGGCGTTGCCGCAGGATCGATCCATGCGCAGCGCCAAGGTTTCCGATCCCACCGACAAGGTATGCGCCGCTTCCGGAGCCATGGTGCCGCCGAAATCGCGCAATCCCTTTTTGCGCATTTGCAGCAGCGCCCAGGTGTGCGGATCCGATCCGGCCGTTTTATAAATGTCGAGGATATTCGGGAAGGCCGTCCAATCGAAGAGTCCGGTATCCGTCACGCATCCGCCTAACGCATTGCCATGCCCGCCGATATATTTGCTGAGCGAGTTCACGGAAAAAGTAGCCTTCACCGCGCGGGGCAGGAATAGGTAGGGTGAGGTCAGCGTGTTATCGATGGCGTAAACGATTTTTCGGTTTTCGCATAGGGCGCCGATGCGCGCCAAGTCGGCCACCTGGGTGACGGGGTTGGCGATGGTTTCGACGAGAACGAGTTTTGTTTCCGGCCGCAAAGCCGCTTCTACATTGGCCACGGACGTGGCGTCAACGAAGGTCGTGTCGATGCCGATGCCGGCCAAGGTGTTCAACAGGCTGTTGGTATTCCCGAACAGGAAGGAGCTGGAGACGATATGATCGCCCTTATGCAAAAGGGACGTCAACATCCCGGCCAGCGCGGCCATGCCGGTTGCAAAGCACAAGGATCCCGCGCCTTGTTCCATCGCCGTAATCTTGGTTTCCAACGCGGACACGGTCGGATTGGCTTGCCGAGCGTAAGCGTAGCCCTTGGCCGTGCCTTGGAAAACCGCCGCCAAATCCTCGACTTTTTCATAACCGTAGGCAATGGAGGTGTGGATGGGTTTGTGCAGCGAGCCGTGCTCGGGCCGCCCGAGACGGTCTGAGTGGATGATATTGGTGGTGAATCCCCGGTTCTTCATGTATTGATCCCGTTATGGCTGAAGTAAAGGCTGAAGGAATGGCTTTTAGAATAGGCCCAGGTTGAAGCCTACGTAAAAACGCGGGTCTTTAACAGTATTGATATAGGCGCTGCGATCATGCGGTGAATTGGCGATTTGTACCGGACTCGGCGAGCCGTCCGAGTTGGGCGCGCCCGTATGCGGATAATCGCCCCAATACAATTTGTCCGCGGAAAGATTGTTCCAGGGTTGGAAAACCTGGGCAAACACCGTAAAGGGCAATTGATGGTAGAGCCGGAAATTCATGGACAGGCGAAGCCCGAAGTCGACGAGCAAATGATAATCGCCCGCGTCGAGGGCATGGTAAATCGCATCCGGAGCGGTCACCAAGGTGGTGCCGCCTTCCATCAAGCCAGTCAGCATGAATTGTTTGAGGGATGTGACCGGGAGGTCGGGAAGGAATTTTCCGGCCGGTAGGGGAATGGATACGCCCATCTGTCCGAAGCCGTAGGAAGACCCTTCCATCAGGTCGCGTCCGCGATAGGTGAAGTTGTACGGGTAACCGGAAAGCTTATAGTAACCGATGCGGTACGTCATCGCCCATAGGCCCGGATCCAACACGTCCACATTGGCACTCTGGGTCAAGTTCACACGAGTGCCCCAGGGAATCACCGGGGCGCGGTTGAGAAACGCTCCGCCTTCGACATTGGCGAACACGGTGAACAATTTTCCCAAGGAATAGGCTCCAGCCCCGGACCAGTCGAGGCTCCAGGGTTCCCATTCTTCCTGGACCATGGCATATTGCGGCGCTACTTCCCCGGCCTGGTTTAATTGGGTATAGGTGGTGTAGTCGATGCTGTCCTGCGTGACTCCGTATTTGGCCCACCACTTATGCGCCGAAAGGGCCACGCCAACTCCGGTGGGCAGATAGGACGCCAGTTTGGATTTGGACCAGGACCAGTTGAGTCCGGTATTGATATGCTGATGCTCGGGCGCATCGCGGAAAATATTGATCTTGAAACGGGCTTGGTCGATGACGCTGTTGGTCCCATCGATCAACCGCTCGGTTTCATAACCTGTCTCGGTGAGGGTTTGCAGCCAATAATTCGCGTCGATCATGAAATTGTACGGGAGCGGCGTTGCCAGGTTGGCCGCGTAGCGGTGGATCTCCACCTGGGAAGAAGAGTCGGCGACATTCACCGAATCGACGGTCTGCATGACTCCGAAGTTGCGGATCT
>JADGQO010000045.1 GCA_017881725.1 Fibrobacteria bacterium | reverse complement strand
TTCGCGGAGGACTCGACCTGGCTTACGAAGACGATCTGGCCTGGCACCGGTGTGAGAAAGCCCTTCGGTAATTCTAAACGATTGACTTCCGCGCAGGCCATCCTGTCCGACCCGCTGATCACCGGAATTTCACTCTTCAATCTTTCGGGCAAAAAAATCGCGACGCTGCCCACGGCCGGTCTCACGCTGGAGAAGGTGCGGAAACTTGCCGGTCCGGGGAATTATTTGATTGGAATCAGCCGCACAGGAAAGCCACGGGAATATATCCGGATTGACGATGTTCGATAGTCGACAATAATCGCGTCATCAAGGGGTGATGGTAAAGTCTTTGGATGTTTCAAAAATGGATTGGGGCTCATATTGCTCCACCTTGATTCTGCACTTCGCATTGTTTGCCAAGGCGAACTTGCCGCTTTTCAAGGAGTTGAGGGTATCCGGAATCAACCACGAAAATTTTTCCCAGTCTGCGTCGCCCGGAACGATGGAGCGTTGTGTGGTGAGATTAATCCAAGTTTTTCCATCATCGGGGGAAAATTGAACGACGACGGCATTGACGTCGGTTTTGCCTTGGCCCTGTTCGGTCCATTTTACAACCATGGTTGAACCGATTTTAAAGGTCTCCCCGCCTTTGGGGTAGACCAGCAAAATTTCGGAAGTGTCCGTGGGTCCGGTTGCCGAACTGTTACAGCCGCTAATGGACAAGCATGCCGAAACGGCGGCAAAAGCCATGACGGCGCCGAAAGCAAAAAAAACGCCGCGAGATTTTTTTGAACGCATATTATCCCCCCTGCACTTAACAAACCGACTAACCAACTAACCGACGGATTCAAAGCTTGTCGGTTGAGGCCATTAATAATAAAAATTCAGTGTGAATAAAGCCTCTATCAGAAGTCGAACCCGAGGATTTCCAAATCGAACTTGGAACGGCAGAATTCAAGAAGGGGAAATACGTCGACTACCGCTGCACGACTCGCCGCGGAGCTTGCGCCCAAGGGAAGGAATCCGGGAAGAACCCCCTGGACGCCGACACGATCCAGAAGGAGAAGGATCATTTCTTAAGCGCGATGAAGGAAGCGGAAGAGGCCGAAAAGCAAGAAGCCCCCTCTTGTGAGGGGGCTTCCGCAAAATGGTCGGGACGGCGGGATTCGAACCCACGACCACCTGAACCCCATTCAGGTACTCTACCAGACTGAGCCACGTCCCGAAAAAACCTCGACTGAACTATAGGCCGGCCAGAAGCTGACTTAAAGTTGCGCCCGCGCATTTCTGCATCAAGCATTTCATGCGGCGAGGGGATAATCTATCTAAAATTGCCCGTTTCCGTCAAGGAATGAAGCCGATGACGAGTTGGCAGGGTTGTCGATAACCTTACGCCTGGCGACCACATCCGACGGTTTACTATTTTTCGTTCTTGGGCCTAGGGGCTTGTTTGGCAAGCCGGCCGCCTCACTAATTTCCGCAAAAGGACGTCCACGTGCAGTCAGTCTCCACCCTCGAAAAGCACCGCAAACAATATCAGCCCAAGGTTCCGCCTTCACTCCGTCAAGGGATCAATCAAGTGAAGCTCATTGAGGGCGCCCCGGCCGAGGCGGCGAAAGATCGCGATTTGATCCGGAAAAGCTTTCCGCAAACCTACGGGATGCCGTTATTGACATTCCAATCGGGTTCGGCCGGAACGGGTGAATCGAAACCGTTGCGCGTGGGCGTGGTACTCTCCGGAGGGCAGGCGCCCGGCGGGCATAACGTCATCGCGGGATTGTTCGACAGCATCCGCACCATGCACGGTCAGAGCCAACTAATCGGCTTTCTGGGCGGTCCGGGCGGGCTGGAAAAAGGCAAGTATCTCGAAATCACGTCTGACATAATGGACGCTTACCGGAATACCGGGGGATTCGACATCATCGGATCCGGACGCACCAAACTGGAAACGCCCGAGCAATTCGACCGCTGCATCGAAGTGATTCAAAAACTGGATTTGAACGCCATCGTCATTATCGGCGGCGACGACTCCAACACCAACGCCGCCATTCTGGCCGAATACTTGAAAGCCAAGGGGCTGAAAACCGGCGTCATCGGAGTTCCGAAAACCATCGACGGCGACTTGAAAAACACCTATATCCCGGTTTCCTTCGGCTTCGACACGGCGGTGAAAACGTATTCCGAACTGATCGGCAATATCGCCCGCGACGCGGGATCGGCCAAGAAATACTGGCATTTCATCAAGCTGATGGGCCGGTCCGCGAGCCATATCGCATTGGAGGCGGGCCTGCAAACGCGCGCCAACATCACTTTGGTTTCGGAAGAAGTCGAAAAGAAAAACCTGAGTTTAGAACAAATCGTGACGGATATCGCACGCGTGATTTCCGCCCGCGCCGACTCGGGTAAGAACTATGGCGTGGTGCTGATCCCGGAGGGGCTGATTGAATTCATCCCCTCGGTCAAGCGCCTTATCTCCCGCCTGAACGATTTGCTCGCCAAGCACGAAGCGGAATTCGCCAAACTGGATTCGACCGAAGCCAAAATCGCGGCCATGGCCGGCTGGCTGGACGCGGATTTGGCCTCCACCTTCAAATCCTTGCCCCAGGGCATCCAATTGCAATTGCTTCTCGATCGCGATCCCCACGGTAACGTGCAGGTTTCCCTGATCGAAACCGACGCCCTCTTGGCCGAGTTGGTGGGCCGCAAGTTGAAGTCCACGCCTTCCTTCAAAGGCAAGTTCTCGTCCCAGCGCCACTTCTTCGGCTATGAGGGCCGGGCTGCCGCACCTTCCAATTTCGACGCCGATTATTGCTACAGCCTGGGATGCGTGGCCGCGTTGCTGGTCCGCAGCGGCCGCACGGGGTACATGGCCTCCATCCGGGGTGTCAGCAAGGGCGTGGATCAATGGACGGCAGGCGGGATTCCCATCACCATGATGTTCAACATGGAAACGCGGCATGGGCATCTCAAGCCGGTCATTCAAAAAGCCTTGGTCGAACTCGAAGGACCGGCCATGAAGGCTTTGGAAGCCGGTCGCAAGGAATGGGAAGTTGAGGATGCCTTTATTTATCCCGGCCCTATCCAGTATTTCGGACCCTCCGACGTTTGTGATGCCATCACCAAGACTCTGGAGCTGGAACAAGGCTAAGCCTCACCGATGTGCAGAGCCTGCTTACTCCGGGAAATCGGATAGGCAGGCTAACAACCTATCAACACAGGGATTCCAGCAAATCCCAGTGTTTTCCGCAAACTTTCAACAATTCCTGTTGATTACATGTTGAAATCAGCATATATTAGAGTCTAAATCCTCTATGAAATGCCCTTTCTGTACATGCGAAGAAGACAAAGTGGTGGACTCCCGCGCCAGCCGGGAAGGTAAGGCCATTCGCCGCCGTAGGGAATGCTTGAGCTGCGGTCAGCGCTTTACGACTTACGAATACGTGGAAACCATCCCCCTGACCATCGTCAAGGCCGATGGACGCCGGGAGCCCTATCACCGGCAAAAGATTTTATCCGGTCTGCACATGGCATGTAAAAAACGCCCAATTTCGACCGAAACCATCGATGATATGGTCGATCAAATCGAGAACCAAATCCAGGGAATGGCCGAAGGGGAAATCAGCAGCAAACACATCGGTGAATTGGCCATGAAGGCATTGTATCCGGTAGACGAAGTGGCCTATATCCGCTTCGCGTCGGTGTATCGAAAATTCCAGGAGATCAAAGAATTTCTCTCCGAAATCAGCGTCATGCAGAAATCGGTCCCTTAAGCATTCTCCAACCCAGGGCTAGCCCGCTCCAACGCAAGGTTAGGACCGGGATTTCCCCCGCTCCATTATTTTTACTTGATTGTAATTGAGTTGGGCCCTTTGTCAGGGCCGATTCTAAGGGCCTAAATCCGGCCCTTTTTCGCACCGCGCAAGAGCGAGTGGATTTGCTTGGAATTCAATTCGTTCGGATTTTTTTTACGCTTGGGCGCGCACTCTTCACAGAGCGGCACATATTCATTGGAAACAGAAACGGCACCTTCCGCACGGCCGGTTTCCATGATGGAGTGTTTCAAACAAGGGCGGATTTTCTTACAGCGATAGCAAGCCACGGTTTCGGGTTTGATTTCCCCGCGCTCGACCTTGGTTTTAAACTTGTCTTTTTTTTCCAGCTCATAGGCCTTGCTCAAGGCTATGTTTTTGCGGAGGAAACGCGAGTGGTTGTCTTCTTCGGCCATCATCCCTCCTGGCTGATTCGGTGTGCAGGGGATCTAGGAAATTAAACCCACCCTGACAATTAAGCCGATGGCGTAAGCACTATCTAAAAATCAGAATCGCTGCTTGAAACCCGCAGAAGGGCCGGGCGGTCGCGGCTTAAAATGGCGGCGGCAAATCGCCCCAAACCGGCCAATCGATTTGTTGAAAGGCATGATGGGCCAGAAAAAGCCGCCCTAATGGCGTGAGTCGGATGAGATCCAAATGCAATGCATGCTTTTCACCTGGACCTTTGCGGTGTTCCTCTAGAAAGGCTTCCACTCGGGTATCCAGGTCGATCCACTTGATTCGTTCGCCGGCTAATTCCTTTAACTGGGTATTCAAATCCCGTCCGGCTTCACGGGCAACGCCCTCCGGCGAAAAACTGGAGATCACGGAAAGCAGGGAAATCCGGGCCTGCGTTTTATGCAAAATCATGTTTAGTGTTCCCAAAGCCTGGGGAAGGATTTCAGCCAAAGAGTGGCCCGCTGCAAGGTCTGCCCCGCCTAATCCCAGTATGACTTGGTCCGGTGCCTTTCCAATAACATGTAGGGGCGTATCCTTCGCGGCTTCGGCCCATGTCGTTTGGCCACCGCCATAAGTGAATGTCGCCAAGTCCGCCTGCGGATGATGAAGGAATATGTGATTACCCAACAATTCGGCATAGCCATTGGGACCGGCCAGAATGGCATCGCCCCAGAAAATGATTTTCTTCAAATCCCGCCCACCGCATTGTTAGGACAATTCGCCCAAGGCGAAAAAATAGTAAAGGGGATGCGAAGAATAAGTGGGCCCACTCCGGCTTGAACGGAGGACCAAGCGATTATGAGTCGCTTGCTCTAACCAACTGAGCTATGGGCCCTAAATGGGCAAAGTTATACATAGGCCGAGCCCCTTGCAAGGAAGGGCGAATGCGGTGGATTACCTGCACAAAGAGGCGGGCAATAAATCTCCGCGCGTTAGAACGGAATATACGGGCAGGAATGTGGCTAAGGCCGGTATCCGGAATCCCAAAGACGTCCTGTCGTAAAAAAGACCGAAAAACAATCACAAAACCCAGCTCTCTTTCGTTATTTTTCCCTCGACCAAGCTAGACAGCCGATGCGTTAAAAGCCTCGGCCTTGTCCCTGGAGTTCATTCCGGAAGGACCTCGTCGGGCTGCAAATGATTTCCCAATCGCAAGCAAAGGAATAAAGATGAAGATGAGCAAGTCTATGCTGTGCAGTGGTCTTCTCATGGCTGCCCTTCTCACGGGTTGCAAATCGAAAAGGGAGGCCTTGGGAGACAAGTACCTCGAAGGCGGCGATCCGATGCATGCGGTCATGTACTATGACCAAGCGATGCAAAAAGGACCCCTGTCCACAAGCTTTTACCGTAACTACGTCAAAGCCAGCATTCAGGTGCTGACCATCCGCGCCAAGGAAGATCCCACGGCGGAGTTTCTGGACGCTTTGAAGGACTCGATTGTCAGTATTTTGAAACAGCACCCGGATCCGACCGGCGAAGCAGCCTTTGTCGCTGCCTTGCAGGAAGTGGGACGTTCGCGCATCAAGGTGGGTTCGACGGAAGGCGTGGAAGGCGGTTTCCGGTTTTTGGCGGCGGCGGAATCCTTTGGCGGAAAAGCCGGCGCAGCCAATGCGCGCAAAGAATACGTGGCCGGTAAACTGACGGAAATTCAAGGCGAATTGAAGGAAGTCAGCTCACAGCCCACCGCCGGTATCGTTGCGGATTATAAAATGACCAAGTTGGCCTTGACGCTGGGCACGGAAACCGATGAGATGAAAGTGCTGTGGTCGCAAATCCGCAAAGCCAATCTGAACACCTATTTGATGTATGATAATGACGACGTCGATCTCGGCGAGCGCCCGGATTCGCGCATTAATAAATACGGAGTGCTGTTGGGAATCGTGAAGTATGAACCCGGAGCCACCACGAAAATCCAGGTGAAGGCGTGGAACGGCTCGTCCGGTCCGTTCCATTTCGACGGGGACTATTTCACTTTGTTTGATAAGGACGGCAAGGGATACAAGCCCACCGCAAAAATCGGACATTTCAGCAAGAAGGACGTGGTGGGAAAAGCCGATGAGTCCAAAACGGGTGGCGTGACCTTCAAGCTTCCGGCGGGCGCCGCGCCGTCCTATCTCGAGTTTAAATCCGAATCCGGCGTAACTCGGAAATACCTGCCTTAGGGCGAATGTCTTTTAGAAAATACGGTAACTTTCATGTTACCCTGAGGGCGGCCATCGGCCGCCTTTTTTTTGAATTGGGCGTCGACCACATCATTCGTTAAGGACGTTTTCGCTTGCCTCGCTTAACCTTGGAGCGGATGATCGATTGAATAGACTCCGTTAACCTCCTGTCCACGGGAAATTTCTCATCGACTTTAAAAACCCGGAACTCCGGAGTGTCACCTTCTTCAGTCCAACTGGAAACCCCGCCGATTTCAAAGTAACCGTCCAGGTCAACATCCCCGAATATCTCACCCGAACTATGTGGAGAAACTCCAAGTAAAGTAGCGGTATCTTTCCGAATACGGACCACTAAATACCTGTCAGGTTCGGGTCGTTCATCGCATTTGAAGATGTACTCCATGTACCCGCTTGGATTATAATTCTCGGTAACCAGAGACCCTTGATAACCTCGGACTTCAAGGGAATCACTCTGGAAATGAAAAATCGGTATCCCTTTCCTGAAAATCGTAATCTCTGAATAGGTGGATACCGAAGGCTCTACCGGCATACCCAGGGAAATGGAATCACCCGGATTGATTCTGGACCTCTGGTAAATGGATTGGGCATAAGGTATCCTCGCTGCCATCAGACACATTAAGAATGTAATGCAGTTATTTGATTTCATTTTCACCTAGACCCGGAAGTGAGCCTGCCGGTAAAGGTCCGGGCAGGAAGGTACGCCTTCCCTATCGCGAGATGATCAAGGTGTTGCGACGGGAACTGAGCGTGCGAAAGCCTGGTCGCGAGCCGGCCAGCGACGATGTGCTTTGCCGGGCGATGACTTGGTAGAAATAGACTCCGTTTCCGAGTAATTGGCCCCATTGATCGCGGCCGTCCCAACTCGTGGCGCCCGAATGCGCGCCCTGGAATACGCGCACTAAAAGGCCGCTTTGATTGAATATGCGGATTTCGAATCCGACGCGATCGGTCGTGTCGACGGCGTCGCCATAGCTGAGGTCCGGCGAAGGAATGACGGTGGAGAAATAAAACGTGGTTCCATTGCGCTTCATGGGATTGGGAATGTTGAAGGCGGAGACGGTGTTCAAGGAACTGTCGGTGGTCACTTCCATTTGCAGTTGGCGCGTGCTGACGTTGCCGTAGCCGTCGCGGGCCGAGACTTTAAGCAAATGGTTGCCGGGGCGAATCACGGCCTTTTCGAGGCTGTACTGGTAGGTTTTATAGTACAGTTCGTCCACGCCGGGCTGGGGGTGAAACGGGTCCACGCTGCCGGGAATTTCCAGCGTCGTGCCCTCGTCGGGCCCTTCTGCGGTGAGGACCCCGCCAGTGCTGTCCCGCACGCCGATTTGGAGGCAGTACGGGATGGAAAGCTTGACGCGGTTGGGGAAATCCACGTTGCCCGTTTCCTTGGGCTGGCAGCCCGTAATTTGAATGGTCGGACCGGTTCCATCCTTGTCTACGGCGCAAGCGCTGTTCGCCGTTCCTTGGATGTGCAAGTTTTGGATAGCGCGCGTGCCCTCGCGTTCCTCGCGCGCGTCCCAGGCGAACGCCGTAATCATCGCATTGGTATCGCCGAAGGAAATTTGCTTGGGGATAAAATAATCCGTGCTGAACTTGTAGTCATGGTAGGGGAACGTCCGTTCGAAAAGGATGTTGCCGCGTTTATCCACTTGTTGGGCCACCATACCGGGAGGCAATTCGTAAACCTTGTGGACGCTGCCCGCGATGATTTTGAGATTCACGAATCCGTCTCCGGTGCCACCGGTGATGGTCCCGGTTATCGACCGGCAATCCAACGCCTTTAACGTGTCGGGCGCTTGGGTAAAGGCGATGGACAAGGGTGGCTTGCGCAAGAGCAGGACCGGTTCGCCCAGCAGAGCGTATTTGGGGTCGTTGTAAATTCCATCCGGGGTTTCGGAACTGTTTTTGGCGTCCATGAGCGCCTGTCCTACGGTCACGATGTCCGTCGAAGTATCGATCGGGAAAACGCGTCCGTAGAAAGCCAATGCCAGGGCGATGTTTTGTTGTGGGAAGGATTCGCGCGTGGCCGAGATGGCTCCGATGGCCCCAATCAAGGGCTGCTTTACGAATTGCTCGCTCATACCTTCGCTCGTCAGGCTTTCAAACCGGCCTACGGTGCAGGAGAATGCGTTCACCATGGGCGTTTTGCCCTGGTTATGCATCCGCGAAAGCGCGTCACTGGTTTGCAAAAGAACTTCATCGGCCCATTGGTTACTGGCCCCGTGTCCGACGTAATTGACCATCAAGGTGCCGCGATTGATGAGGGACAGTAAATCCTGCGCCGCCTCCGGTTTATGGAAGGAGGAATTCAGCGGATAATCCAACAGGTAGATCTTATCTTCCGATGTAGCGGGCTCGTTCTTGGCAACGGTATTGGCAAGCCGGTCGCTATCCGTGGTATGCCCATCGCGGATGGGATCCAAATCACCGGGAGCCCCGCGTTGCGTTCCATCGTCCGCTGCCCAGGTGGTCCGACCGCGCCAATCCCCGGATTTAGCCGGGTCTTCATATTCGGAAACTTTTTGCAAATAGGCTTCTGCTTCAGCAGTGGTCTGAAGCGGCAACCGCCCGATGGAAACGTCCAAGGCGGCATTGCCCAAATCATTGTCGCTGGAATCCAACGCGGCGTAAAAATCCTCAGCGGCAATTTCCTCCCCGCTTCCCCGCGGGTAATACTCAAATGGAGGAATCAGGTTGGGCGGCGGTGACGGCAAAAATGACGCCTTGATGCCGCGGTAATCAAAGTTGCCGTCCCCGAATAAAAGCACGTATCTGAGCGGGTTCTGACCCATGGGCCGGCCGCCCCATTGCGAATACGCCCAGCGCAGGAAATCGCGGATGGCGATAGGAGACATGCGGCCACCCGAATATTCACGATAGATGTCCTCTATCAGAACGATTGCCGTTTTCACGTGCAGGGCACGGTGCGAATCATTTCGATAGTCCCTAAGTTTGACGGCTTGGTCCAACAGCGCTGCGGGCGCGATGATCAGGTATTCGGGATTGACCCCGTCGCCGGTCGCGAGATTATTGATGGCGGTTTTAGGAGTAACCTTGCCCACGGCGGTGAGATTGCCGGGGGGAAACGACGCCGCAGAGGTGTAGACGTAATACTGCGCGTCCGCATCGTTGCCAAGACTATCGGTGAACCGGCCGTCATTGTCAAGCATGAATCGAACCGTGGCGACGCCTTTATCGATGCGCAGGACATTGAGACCCGTCCCTCCTTCCACTTGGTAGGTGACGGGGCGGCCATATTGGGAGGGGAAAATACGCAGCGGCTTGCCGGTAAATTTCAGCTTGCGGGGATAGGCAAGGGTGTATCCCTGAAATCGATGGCCGGAACGCCAGATCAGGGAATCCAAGTGAAATTCCGGTGGGCGTACGAGTGGCTTGGTTCTGGCCAAGACGGTTCCAATCGGTATGCCTAGGGAGTCCAGTGATACGGGTTCCAGCGTATCTCCTTTGCCGCCGTAATAGACCGTATACTGAGAGATGCCGTCGGCGTCTCTGACCTGAACCTTTACGAAGACCGGGGAGGCCCCGCTTAGGGAATCTACGTCCGGCAAGGAGTCGGTCTCATCGTTTTGCAATTGCCCGCCGGTTAGGGTTATGACGGTGTCGGTGTAAGTTTCGCATCTGCTCTTCCAATACCAAAACCAATCGAAGCCCGCCTCCTCGTCTTTGTGGCGGGAAGCGTCGCATCCTCCGGTTTGCAGGTTTTTTTCAGCGCGCAGATAGGCATAGGCCACCGACTGAACCCTTGGTGTAACGGGTAGGGAGCGTTCGCTTAATCGCATCGCGTTTTCACTTCCGGCGTTACCGCTGAAATCCAGGTAGTAGTAGTTTTCGAAGGAATACGGATCGGCCGAAAAATCGTAGCCGATGTGACTGGAGTCGTGCATCGCCTTCCAAACACTTGTTCCGTGTCCGTAAAACCGAATCGAATCGCCCTCGTCAAAAGTGCCGTTCCCATTTTTGTCGAGGACATCAATGGGAATTTCCTGCAATCGACCTGGAACGATTTCGCCCGTCATTTGCCGTGGCACCGTGTCATTGGGACCGCAATACATGCGGAGGCTGCCGGGACTCGCTCCTACGATATCGTTGCCCGCCCGCAGCAAATCGGAGTAGGAAATGGCATAGAGTCTATCTTCGTCGAAATTATCCAGGATGCGGTCGCCGATTTTAAAGGCGTAATAGCGATTGCCCAGGGGATTGGGAGCGGACGCGGTTTTCCGTAAGGCATTACGCGAGGCTTTGTAGAGGTAGGCGCCGCCCACGGGATTTTTCACGGCGGATCGAAAGGCGGCCGGAAACCCGCCGGGCACGGGTTGGGCGGACATTCCGGTAAAGGTCATTTGCACGCGCAAGCGTCGGATTAGGGTGAGCGTCTTGCCCGTTTCCGACCAGAGCGCCAAAGGCACTTCGATCCCGCGCACCGGCGCCGAGCGCAGTACGCGCTCCGGCATCAAGCGCGCGGCGAGCCCCGCAGCCTGTTTAAACAACGCCGCGTCCGGAACGTATTCCGCATGGTTCGGATCCAAAAAGCGGGGGGATGCGGCGACGCCGGCGAGAACCGGCCGATTTTCGGTCTGTAAGAGGGTCAATTGAACGTTCGGGGACGCGGGACCGCAGAGGACGTCGAACCGGTAAACCGGCAAATCCGGCGCTCCGGGATGGTCTATCTGCTGGCACCCATCGCATAGAATGCGCTGACCGGAAGATCCGGGCGCAATTTCAAATTGCGAGGCAGTGATTTCCAGGATCAAGGATCCGGGTTTGTCTTCCAAGACAACAACGTGCGGAGCCCCATGCGGGGCGGTAAACTCATGGTTTACCTCCGGGGCTTTACTTGGGGGGTGGGTTTGGGTTATCGCCTTGCCGGGCGCTTGGGGCGCCGCAAAGAAACCAGCTTTTTTTAGCGGTGCGACTGCCGCGGGCATCGCTGCGGGCACGGCCGCAGTTGCGGTTGCGGGTAGGCAAAAAAATGCGCCCAGCGATCCAGCGAGGCATCCGACTCGAAACCCATCCCGAATTTTGCGCATGACTCCCCTGGCAGAAGGATAAAAAGAAGGATAAAAGTCAGGGTTGGAAACCCGTCCTATATACTTACAAATACCGGCCGTGCCGGAAAAGGATAGCGAGAGAATCGGGGCCTGGTAATGGGCTTATTTCCAAATGAAAAAAGTGCCGCTTTGCAGCCACGGGAGAAAGGACTGGGCAGCCTCGGCCAGCGGTCCGAGCTTGGAGGCCGAACTGGCGTCCGAGAGATGTTCCATCCAGGATTTCGCCGGCGGCTCCTGCACCAGCACCGGATCGCCTTCGAGCTTGACGAGTTGGGCCAAATAGGCTTCCGCTTCGCGCAGGCCACCGAGCGTGTCGACCAGGCCATAGCCCTTGGCCTGTTTCCCCGTCATAACCCGGCCATCGGCGATTTTGAGAAGTTCGCCGCGGGAGATCTTACGCGTCTTCAGGATGTCATCCAGAAATTGGTTATAAGTATTATCGATTACCGATTGCAAATAACGAATTTCCTCGGGTGTCGGGGGGCGCGAAAAATTACCTACGTCCTTGAGCGGCCCGCTTTTCACCGTGAACAAATCCACCCCGACTTTTCCCATCAGTTTGGACGCCTCCGGAAATTGCAGGATGACGCCGATGCTGCCCGTCAAGGTTCCGGGGTTGGAAAAGATTTTGTCTCCGGCCAAGGAGACGTAAAAACCGCCGGAAGCAGCGAGATTTCCCTGGCTGACCACGACGGGCTTGCCCTTCCCTTTCAGGGCGGACACGGCGGAAAAAATTTCCTGGGATGCGCCCACGGCGCCGCCAGGGGAATCGACGCGCAACAGAACGCCTTTACACGCGTCATCCTGGGAAATGCGACGGATGCATTCCAAGTACGCTTCCGACCCCATGATGGGGCCTTCGATTTTCAACACGGTCAGATGCGGCCGTTTTTCCTTCGCGCCCAGGCTTGAGCTGCCTTCGGCCAACTTCCCGATCAATCCGATCGTGCCGCCGATGATGGCAAGGAACGCGATGAAGGCCACCATGGCCAAGACGAGCATGATTTTCAGGAATCTCGACATAGCCGGCCTCCGGTGAAATTATTTGACGCGAATGCGCGTACCCGGTTTTAGCACCGGAGCAATTCGTCCGTTGATCGCTTTGATTTTTTGGACGGTGGTGCGGAACTTTTGGGAAATGTCCCACAGGCTGTCCCCGGCCTTCACGACATAGTACTGCGAATCTTCCTTAGGCGACGACGCCGATTTTCCCTTGGCTTTCCCGCTCAATAAAATGGAATCGCCCGGGTGGATTTCGGCTTCTTCATCCAGACCATTGAGGCTGCGCAACGCATCCAAATCCAAACCATTCTCTTTGGCGATTTGATACAGATTTTCTCCGGGCTTTACGATATGCGCGGCGGTGGGTCCATCGGCGCGTGGAGACGGTTTTTTCACTCCCGGCGCGGTGGCGACTGGGGGCGCGGCGGCGGTTTTCGCGGGGCCGGATAAATACTTCAATCGCTTTCCGGGCAAGATGCGATGCCCATGGATGCCATTCCAACGGCGAAGCTCAGCTTCCTCGACGCCCAACTTTCTTGAAATCGAGAAGAGGGTTTCGGTAGCGCCAACCGTATAGATCTGGTATTTCACCGCCGACGCGGCTCCGGCATCGCCTTCCCCATCCTCAGCTTCCGCGTCGACGTCCGCATTGGCCGGTTCAACTTTGGGCGCGGAGGCTTGCGTGGATTCCTTCACCCCGTGCTTCCCGGGCCCCGGCGCACCCGCGCGTTTCGCGGTGGGATCGTCGATGCGGTTGTCAGATACGGCATTGGGCGATGAATCCGGTTCCCGGTGCGTTTCTTCATCATAATCGACCTCGGGAGCCGCGCCTTTTCCGCCCAGGCGAAGCCTTTGACCCGGATGGATTTTCGTTCCCGGGGGCAAATGATTAAAGGCCAAAAGTTTGACTACCGTGGTTCCGAAACGACGCGAAATGTCGAAAAGGTTGTCGCCCGCGCGGACTCGGTACACGCCGTTTTTGAACTTGCCTCCGCGCGCTGGCTTTTCCGCATAATCCGTTTCCTGGTATTTCCCTGCGTCGCCCGGAGCCAACGGAATCAGCAGGCTTTGACCACGACGGAGTTTGGCGCCCTTGAGCCGGTTGGTCGCCTTGATGGCGGCAACAGACAAGTGGTACTTCGCCGCGATGCTTCCGATGGTTTCGCCTTTCAGGACGACATGGCGATGCCAGTTGACCAATTGGTCCTTGTCAATCAGCGCGTAGTTCTTGAGAAAGGTTGCGCGCGTGCCGGACGGCAAATAAATCCGATAGACGCTTTTGTTCGGCGGCGTGCACCACCGCCGCAAGGAAGGGTTCAAGGAGATGATGGTATCCTCACCGACTCCCGCCGCCTTGGCCAACGAAGCGATGGAAATACAGTACCCCACGGAAGCCGTATCAAAGGCGAGCGGGGACTCGGGATTTTCGATTTTGAAACCATACCGCTCGGGGTCATGGCCGATGATCATGGCCGCCAGGATTTTCGGCACGTAGAACTTCGTTTCCTTGGGCAGCGGCATTTTCCAATAACTCATGGAAGGATCCCGTTCCCGGAATTTCCGGATTTTCCCCTCGCCGCAATTGTAGGACGCCATGGACAAATACCAATCATTGAACTCCGCGTTCAGATCGTCCAAGTAGTCGAGGGCCGCATCCGTGGCTTGCAAGGGATCGCGACGCGGATCATACCACCAATCGTCCACCAGACCGTAACGCCTGCCGGTGCTGCTGATGAATTGCCACATACCGCTGGCCGAAGCCTTGGACCAGGCCTTGGGATTGAATCCGCTTTCCACCATCGCCAAGTACATCAGGTCATGGGGCATATCCCGCTCATCGAGTTTTTGCCTGATGATGCCTTCGTACCGCGGCTTTCGCGTCAGCCACTTGGTGAAATACCCGCGCCCCGGACCCATGAAAACGGCCATCGCTTGGAGGATGCGGGGCTCTAACGGCGTAGGCAAGGGCAAATCGTAAGCCTTAGTATTGATGTGATGCGTGATGGAATCGATGGCTTTGACCGAGGAATCCGAAACCTGATCCATTTCTTCATCGAATATTTGCGTCAGTGGGGCGGGCTGGGACATTTGACTCGTCATGGCCACGGTATGGATCAAAAGTTTCTTGACGCTGTCCTGATACACCTTGATCATGGCGTAAACATTGGGGCTCAGCGAATCCGTAGCCTCCAGACCCGACAAGCGCACCAGGGAGCTGTCGAAATCCTCACCGGCCTGGAACCAGAGGGAATCTTGGATGCTTTCCTTGCCCAGTTCCAGGAATTCCCGGACTTCGGAAAAAAGCATTTCCTCTTCGGGAATCAACGGCGGCACACGGAGTGAAACTGAATTCGCCGCAGCGCGCAGCGAGTCATTTTGATTGGATGACGCGTTCGAGCGCGGCGACTTGCTGCCCGAACAAGCTGCCAGACATAAACCGCCGAAAATGATGAGGCGAAGCGGCTTCAGCAAAACTTCAGGGGGGTGGGATAAAAGTTCGGAAATTCGTCGGTGCGGGAAAAGCGGCGGAGGGGCGCCACAACGGCCCCTTCATTCTTCGAAATCCAAATCCTCGGCGTAATCATTCCATATGTCGGTTTTCTTGAACTTGGGGTTGTCGAAATCGACCTCCTCATTTTCGTCTTCGCCGTCATCATCGTCTTCGCCATCTTCGTCTTCATTCTCGAGGGGTTCCAAATCGTCGAAGTCGTCGTGTTTCGGACGCCTTCCCGCTTCCCATCTTTCGGCCCTTGTCGGGGTGTCCGGAATATCCGGAGTTTCCGGGCTGTCCGGTCTATCCTGCTTCATCTTTGGCCTCCTAAGAGCCTATCACAATTTTGAGCAAATATATCTTGGGATCCAGGATTGTCAAGTATTTTATCGGCTGGCGGGCCGACTTTCTTGCAACCGGATCAACTCTGGACGCACAGGATTTTGATCCCAAGGTAAAAATATGCGAAGCCCGCAAACACCGCCATTTGCGATCCGGGGTCATTGCTTGTTCACGAAGCGCAACGGAAAGGATAAGGGAACGTCTCCATCGGCGCGCGGATCGTCCCGGAAGCGCCATTTTTTAACGATTTGCAGGATTTCGGTATTGAAAGCGGCATTGTCGATGGTGCTTTTCTCCGCCACGATTTTCGCGTCGCGAACGCCGCCCGTCGGATCGATGAGAATCCGGATGGTCAGATTTCCCTCAAAGACGTTCCCCTTGCGTAAATATTTCTGGTAAATGAATTCCAACTCCCCTTGGTTGCTTTCGATGGTGGAGAAAATGGCTTCCTGGCGGAGCGGATCCGCGATGATGTGGGCGTTGGCCTTGCGCGCCTTCATGTCGCGCTTAAGCGTAGCCGCGACCCTTTCGGCCTCGGCCTTATGTTCAACGGCCTTCCGGGCCTTCTCCTTGTCTTTTTCGGCGCCGTTCAGATCGGCGATGTCCAGCCTGTCCATTTTAACCGCGCCTGGATCCATTGCCGCTCCGGGTACGTCGGCGGCCGGGACCGCATTGGGCGTGCGCACTTCCCGCGGTTTAGGCACGTCCAACGACTTCAAGCTGTTGATGAACTTGAAGTCCTGGTATTGTTCGATTTTCTTCATGGCCGACTTCGCCAAATCCTCGTCGTGGCTGTAGAACTTGCCCAGCACGTACAGGCGGCGATTGGCCTTCTTGGCCTCGTCGGTGTTGGGAGCCTGTTGAATCACCGTCCGATAGGTCATGACCGCATCGCTGTCCTGTCCCAACTCTTCCTGGGACCGACCGTACAAAAACCGGCTCTGGATTTTTTCGGACGAATCGGCGACCGCGCTGGTCAACACTTTTTGCAGGCTCTTGGCCGCCTCGGCGTAATTGGCCAAGAGGAACAATTGTTTTCCGGCTTGGAAAGGCGCTTGTTTGCTGTTCTGCGCGACGCGGACTTGATCCTCCAAGGCTTGGGTCATCTCCTTGAGTTTGAGCGCGACCATCGCTTCCTCGGATCCGGGAACCAGCGAGCGAGTGCGATCGAAATCGGCCTTGGCCTTGGAATAATCACCCATCAGGCTGGAACAGAAACCGCGGTGGAGAATGAGAGTCGCGGAAATTTCCGTCGTGACCTTCGGGTTAGACAGGCCCTGGGTATAGATTTCTATAGCCCGGTCGTATTTGCGGGAGCGCTCGTAAAAATACGCGACTTCCAAATCCTTGGCCACTACGTTGGGCACCTCGATGTGACTGCGCTTTTTTCCCAGTACGAATCCGACGCCTTGAATCACCGCGCCGATCACCTTGTTCTTAACCGAGGATTCCTGTTTTTCCTCGACTAGGAGCTTGCCGGAATTGAGCGATTGTAATTTCAATTCCAGCGCGGTTTCGTCCTCCTCGGGCATGTTCTGGCGCTTCTTGATCAATTCAAACCGCGCCAACATGTTCAAGGCATGGCTGGAGTTGTAGGTTTGCGACAGGGATTCCATGGCCCGGTTGTACTCGTTCATGCGGAATTGGATCACCGCTTCATTCGTATACAAGCTGAAAAGGATGAGCAGGACGATGAGTAGGACGGGCTTGGAATGGAACCAGAATTCGGATAATCCGCCGATGCCGGCGGAGTTTGACGCCGGCGGGCTTTCCGGCGGGAAACTGGAGTTATGATCCGGTGCGGTTTCGGTCATGGCAGCCTGCGGGGAGCGTCAATTCGTCCGCTTGTCGATGGCGTACGCGCTGCCGTCCATTTTCTTCACGTACTTCTTCATTTCCGCCGCGATGGAAACGACTTCCCGATGATCCGCGATGGGACGATAATGATTGCTCGCGACAGCCAGCGAGATCGACATGAGCGGAAAACGCATCCGGCGGCCTTGCCGATCGAGGGATTCGATGAAGCCGGTCTTGGCATCCGTCTCGTTGTAGAATTGCTTGACGTCGCTGTCGAAGGAAGACGTGATGCCCTTGCAACAGGCCTCCCAGGTCGTGTAGCTGGTGACGATCACGAAATCATCGCCGCCCTCATGGCCCACGAAAGTGGTAAAGTCTCCGAAGCGCTTGGCTGCGTCCAAAAAGCAATCGCGCGTATACAGAATCGCGTCATCGCCCTTGGAAAAACCATACTTGTCGTTGTAGGCCTTGAAATTGTCCAAGTCGCCGTAAATGACCGCGAACTCCAGCCGGGCGTGGATCATCTCTTCGATTTTCTTGACGATGACGTTGTTGCCGGGCAAGCCGGTGAGCGGGTTGGCGCCCTTGGCCTCTTCCCGGATGCGGACCAGGGACAGCATCATTTCCTTGAAGGCGTTGGCCAATAATCCAATTTCGTCCTCTTGTTTGATGTCGATGGATTGGTTGAAATCCCCTTTGGACACCTCGTGGGTGATCTTTTCCAGTTTGGAAATCGGGATGATCACTATTTTGCGCAGGAACATGGCGAATATGAATTGCAGGATAATCACGATGAAGGTGACGAGGAGACAGAGGCGCAAGAGCACGTTCTTTTCGGCTTCGAGGCTTTTGATTTGGAGCGGGAATTTCGCGACGATAACTTCGCCGTTGTTCAACGTCAAAGGGATGTACAAATTGATCAGCCTGTCCTTGATATGGATGTCGTGGAAGAATTCCTTGTCCTCCAATTCGGACTTGGCGATGGCGCGGTTGATGATCAGCTTTTCTTCCGCGTCGGGAGCGGGCATGCGGTTGGGTCCGCGATAGTAGAGGGGAAGCCCCGATTCCGTGAAAACGATCATTTCGTTCACGCCCTCTTGGGCCGCGGCTTCGGCGATTTTCTTATAGGACGCGGGATCATTCTTGTCCTTGATGAGATCGCGCTGCTTGACGAACATTTGTTTGAAACGCAGCGATTGGCTTTCCGAAATCAATTGTTGGTTGCGCGTGATGAGATCGCTCTGGTTCTCCCAGATGATGAAATTGAAAATCGAGGTGATGAGCACCGTCAGGACGATGTAAAGGATCGCCGTCTTGTACGACAGCGAATTCCTGCGGATTCCGAGCACCTGTACCTCAGCGGTTGGTCTGACGCCGATCGAAACCGACGATTCCCTGAAGTTTATCGAATAATTCCTTCGGGGTGCAAGGCTTTTCTAGGAGGGTGAAACCCAGGTAGCGGCGCACCTCGCGATCTTCCTCCGACATGGCGGAGTTGATCAGCAAAGCGCAGCGGGCTTCCGAGCTGAGACCGGAGAGTCCCAGCAGATAATAATCGCGGCCGAACTCCTCAAAACCGGGAGCCTCGTTGATGAGCAGCAAATCGAAGCGCGGCAGGGGGATTTTTATCCAATCGCGCGAAGGCGCGGAGATGTATTCGATATTGAAATTTCCCGGAGCCGCTTCGGTCGAACTTTCCTTGAGGTCGGGCACGTCGTGCCCCAAATCCAGGATGACGATTTTCCTTTGCGATTGACGCAAGGCGGAGGTGCGCCTTTTCTCGACCGGCAAATGCACGATGAACACCGAGCCCTTGTGGCGCGTGGATTCCACGAACAAGCGGCCGCCATGCAATTCGATGAAGGACTTGCTGATGGCCAATCCCAGCCCATGCCCCTTCCCCACCACGTTGCTGCCCATGCCCGTATGGAATTTTTCGAAAATGGCTTCCAGATCGGCCGCGGCGATTCCCGGCCCCGTGTCTTGGATGGAAAAGACCAGGACGTTATCCTGTTGGCGCGAGCGCACGACGATTTTTCCGTTGGCCTTGGTGAACTTGATGGCGTTGCCGAGAATATTGGAAAGCACCCGGCTGACCTTTTGCACGTCGAGGTACATGTCCGAAAGCGGCCCCAACTCGGTATCGATATGGATACCTTTGGCATTGGCCAGTCCACGCAGCGATTGCACGGCGAGGTCCACCTCCTTGTTGAAATCCACTTTTTCCAATTTCAATTGCAGCTTGCCGACCCCGATTTTTGCGGAATCGAGCAGATCCGTCACCATGTCGATCAGGAATTGGCAATTGCGGTGGATGGTCCGGATGGGCTCCAGTTGGGAGGCCTGCAAGTTTCCCAATACGCCTTCCATCAAAAGTTCCGCATAGCAAATCATCGCTGCCAAGGGCGAACGCAAATCATGGACAGCCATGTGCAGGAAATCACTCTGGTCCTTGAGGTTGGCGTCCTGCGATTCGACGCGGGCTCGCAGCCTTCGGTTGATGATTTGCTGGGTCAACGTCCGGGAACGGCTGGCGAGCATGGCGTGCAGCCGCACGCGCACGGATGGCAGGCACTCCCTCCCTTCGGCTACCATGGAGTAACCCATTTCGAATAAGGCCACGCGATCCGCGAGCGGCATGGATTCCGGGGATAGGGCTACGGAACCGGAAAGGACATAAAGGACGTCCGCATTTTCGGCGAGCATGCCGGGAAATTCCTGCGCGATGCGCGCGTCGACGAGGCAGACTTGGCTCAAATCGCTGCCGGGCGGAGTGCCGGCGTCAGCGAGAGGAAAATTGTCCAGCGCTTTCCGGAAACGGGCTTCCCATTCCGGGTCACGGGTGACAATCAATAATTTAGGGGGCTCGAAGCCGCCGCTCACCACCGGTTGAAACTCCTCACGGTTCCTGTAATTTATATTCGTGGAGCTTATTTCGTAGGGTCCGAATGCTGATGTTGAGCATTTCCGCCGCGCGGGTCCGGTTGTCGCTGCAAGCATCCAGGGTCCTGATGATAAGAATGCGCTCGGCTTCGGCCACGCTCATTCCCGCCGTGAGACCCGCATCGGGAGCGGCGGCGGGCTTTTGACCCGGGTTGGTATTGTCCAACCGCAAATGATCGGCTGTGACGTCCTGGCTCTTGGCGAAGACCACGGCGCGCTGGACCACGTTTTCCAATTCCCGGATATTGCCGGGCCAAGGATGCGCTTTCAAACGGGCCATGGCTTCCGGTTTGATCCCCATGACGGTGAAACCGTTTTCCTTGTTGTACTTGGCGATGAAATGATGCGTGAGCGCTTCGATATCTTCCATGCGCTCGCGCAGGGGCGGCACTTCCATGGGAATCACGTTGAGACGGTAATACAAGTCTTCCCGGAAATTACCTTTCTTGATTTCTTCCTGGAGATTGCGATTGGTGGTGCAAATGATGCGCACGTCGATGGCGATTTCGTCAGAGCCGCCGATTTTGGTGATTTCGCGTTCTTGCAAAACACGCAGCAATTTGCTTTGCGCGTAGATGGGCATCTCCCCGATTTCATCCAGCAGCAAGGTGCCGCCGTTGGCCAACTCGAACTTCCCCACCCGGGTTTTGATCGCTCCGGTATAGGCCCCTTTTTCGTGTCCGAACAATTCGCTTTCGATGAGGCTTTCCGGGATGGCGGCGCAATTGATTTTTACGAACGGCAACGCGCTGCGGCGGCTTTTGCTGTGGATGGCCTGCGCCAACATTTCCTTGCCGGTTCCGGATTCCCCCGTGATCATCACCGTCGAATTGGATCCGGCGACCTCCTCCACGGTTTTCATCAGGCCGTTCATCAAGCTGGCCCCGACGATTTTATAACGCTCGGACAGGGTTTCCTTCAGCCGTTTATTTTCTTTCTTGAGACTGGCCAATTGCAGGACCTGGGATACGGTATGTTCCAACATCTCGACGCGGAAACCTTTTTCGGCGTCCTTCTCGATGAAATCCACCACGCCCAATTTCATGGCGCGGACCGCCGTCTCAATGGTTCCGAAGGCGGTCATCAAAATGATGCATGCCGAAGGATCCGCAGCGAACAATTTCTCCGCCATTTCGAGACCGGTCAATCCCGGCATCTTGAAATCGGAAATGACCAAGTCGAACCGAGTTTGCTCGTACAGTTCCAGGGCCTCCATGCCGCTGCGGGCCGCCTTCATGCGGTGGCCCAGCCGGCCGAGGCTCGTGGTGATCAGATCCCGGATCAGGGATTCGTCGTCGACAACCAGTATATCAGCCATGGACGGTTCCCCGCGAATCGAGACGAATCTCGAAACGCGTTCCTTGCGAGGGTTCGCTGGTGACGGTAATCGCGCCGCCGTGCAAATTCACGATGCGCTGCACGATGGCCAATCCCAGTCCGGTGCCCTGTTCTTTGGTGGTGAAAAACGGATTGAAAATTTTTCCGATGATGTCCTTGGGAATCCCTTTTCCGGTATCGATCACGGAGACGCGCAGGAAATCGTCCGCGTCCCAGGCGGCCTTCAGGGTAATCGCGCCGCGGCCTTCGATGGCCTGGATGGCGTTGAAGATGAGATTGAGGAAAACCTGCTGGAGTTTTTCCGGATCGATGCGCGCTTCCATTTTTTCGGAGGCGAAGTTCCGGACAATGGAAATCTGCTTGTTATCCTTTTCGATTTCCAATTCCGCGTAGCGCAGAATGTCTTCCATCCACTCGACGAAGTCCACGCGGCGGACTTGCATCTCCATGGGCCGGGTGTACACGAGGAGATTGGAAACGATTTTGTTCAGGCTGGAAACGCCCTGCACGATTTTCTTGACCAAGGACCGGCGAGGATCGTCGCTATCCAAGTCCCGTTCCAAAAGGCCCGCGAAGCCTCCGATTCCGGCCAGAGGATTGCGGATTTCATGCGCCACGGTAGCCGCCATTTCCCCCAGGGCCGTCAGCGTTTTGGCGTGCTGCATTTGGTTTTGCAATTGCTTGATCTGGGTCAGGTCGGTGGAAATCTCCACGGCGCCGAGCACCAGGCCGTTACGATCCTTGACCACGCTGGCGGTATAACCAATCGGTTTTTGCGCGCCGGCCACCTTCCAATATTTTTCATGTCCCAACAGGTTATGGTTGTTGCGCAGGGTCTCGATCAGCGGAAAATGCGAATCCGCCTGGGAAGTGAAAACTTCAGCATATGCCTTTCCCAACGCCTCCTCGGGTTTCATCGCGTAGATGCGCTCGGCCGAATTGTTGAACAAAGTGACGCGTTCATCCGTATCGATCATGATCACGCTGGAGTCCAGGCTTTCGAGCACCGAACGCAATTGGTTTTCCACCCGCTCGGTTTCCCGGACCGAGGCTTCGAGCCGTTGATTTTTTTCTTCCAACTCCCGGCTGATATTGTCGAATTTGACGCCGAGATCACGGTAGGCGGACTCCAACTTGGAGACATTGGCGTTGAACCAGTCGAATACCTGGGCGAGCTGGGCCTTCGTCTCATCGGGAAATTCACTGGGGACGTTTACCATGGCCTTGCTGAGCACGGCCTATTGCAATGCGCGATAAATATTGATGGTCTGCGCAAGATCGGGGGCCGGAGGCGAACCGGTTGCCTGTCCCTGTTTTTGTCCGCTCCCTGAGGCGGCGGAATCGTCCGCGCCGAACATATCCTGGTGCCGAGCCTGGATGGATTGGGCTATGCTTTCCAATGCCATCAAAATTTCCCCGGGTTTGCCCGCGCGCAATTCCTGTTTAAGTCCGGCATCGAGCGACTCCCATTGATCCAAATATGGCTTCAACTCCGCCTTCTCCCGCGCAATGGCCGTCATGACATCCCCCTGCTTGGCCAGCAAATCAGTCAGGCTTTCAACGGCTTGGTTTTGCACGCCCTTCAACGCGGCAGCTTGCAAGGTTTCCAACCCGCGAAAAGTATCGAGATGCCGTGACAAGAGGCGTACAAAGGTTTCCACCGGGAATATTTGGTTAATCGAGAACCTCCTCGTATTCCTTTTGCCAGATGGTGTCTTCGCGTTTCCACTTGGCTTGGGACGCCCAATAGCTATCGGGGTAATTATCAATTACCCGCTTGTACTCGTTCAAGGCCGACTCGAAATTGTTGGTGGCCTTATAAATGTTCGCCATTTGATAATGCACCCAGGCGCTTTCCTTATGATTGGGATATTTCCCGGCGAAAATCCGATACTGCCCCATCGCGCCTTTCCAATCTTTTTTCCGATAAGCCATGTCCCCCAAGCGCAATTGGGATTCCGCGCATAAGGCCGCCAAGGCGGAATCGCGGCATTCAACCATGGAGCGCTTGAAGTATTCCGCAGCCTTGTCCGAGTTGCCGTACTTGGCGTGCAAATATCCAAGTTGTTGCGCCGATTGCGCCTTTCGCAAGGGATCCTTGGCGCTGGCAAGAGCCGTCTCCAGATACGTCGACCACTTTTTGCTGTCCTTCAGCAATTCTCCCGTTTGCGCCAAACGGAAATCGACCTCCTCTTGCGTCGGAGCGTAGGCGGAGCCAGGTTTAATTTTAAGCAGGGCCTTTTCCGCAGACTCGCCGTCTTTCAATCCGAGATGGGCCATGGCCGACAGATAGGAAGCAGCGTCCGAAAATTTGGAGGAATCCTTACCGGTCGTGAAATCCGCAATCTGTTCCAGGGCATTTTTCCACAACCCAAGGCGTAGATCGATGGAGGCCAAATCCAGTTTTGCGGCCCGGGCGTTATCCGTGCCGCCATAAGTCATTGCCGTTTCCTGTAGCTTGGTAATTGCCTTTTCAAACTTTTCCTTCCGACACAGTTCGTAGGCCTCGGAAAGGATTTTGCCCGAAGCGGCTCCGGCATCGGGAGTCAGGAAAAAAAACGTCCCGTTTTGGCCGAGTACTTGTGCCGGACCCTCCGGCTTTACCGCCCTGGCAGCGGCATTCATTTCTTCCAGGCCCGTGGCTTTTATTTTTTTGGCTTTCGTGGATACCGAATCCGTCTCACCGCCATCGACGATCTCGCCCCCCTCCGGACCAACCTCGGGTTTACCCGCTTTCGCCTCGGGGTTTTCCACTCCTTTCACTGCCGATTTTTGCCCGCCTTTTTCCTGCGACTTTGCCTGCAAGGGATTTTTTTTGGTATCCGCTTGATTTTTAACGCTTTCGCCCGGCCCGCGTAATTGCGCCAAATAGCCTTCCACCTGGCGTTTGCCGGTTTCGCTTTTGGTCAAAGGCAGATATTTTTCATACGACTTTACCGCCTCAGAAATGCGTTCCTGTTTCTGGTAAATCCTCCCCAGGTAGAAGAATGCATTGTATCCCCGATCGGGATAATCCACGCTGCGTTTGAAATTATAGGCGGCTTTCCCCAATTCACCGTGCTCATAGCGAATGACGCCCCCGAGATAGAAGGCGCCGGGATGATTCGGATTTTTGGACAAACATTTGCGCAACGATGCCTGTGCGGCTTCGGGATGCTTGTCGCGATAAGACCGCAGGGCGTCCTGGAAATCCTTGTCGGCATAAATACCCTGAGCCGGTTTCGCGGCGCTGGAATCCATCGCGGGCGAGAACGGTGAGTCCGAAGACGAAGACGAAGACGAAGGCGAAGGCGAAAGCGAGGTAGACGTCGAAGCCGATGCACCGTCCCCTAGCGTAACCGGCTTGTTACTCGACCCTGAAGTTGCGCCCTCATGTGCGCCCGGAGCATCGCTTTGAGCTTGGTGGGATAATTCCTTGGACCGGAGGGCGGCGGCCTTCTTTTTCGCGGGATCCTTTGACGTCTCCGCCACTTGCCGCCAGGTCTCAGCCGCTTTGGCCTTCTCGCCGGTCTTCTCGTACGCCTCGGCCAACCCTTGCCGCGCGTCAACCAAATCCGGGTGCTTGGCGAGGGCCAATTTGAAATTTTCGCCGGCCAATTTGTAATTGCCCTGTTTGAACCGCAAGCCGCCGATGCGCGCATAGATGTCGGTGGCGTCCGGATGCTCGTTCAGGTACATTCGGAGCTCCTGCACGGCCTTGTCGAACTCGCCCTTGTCCGACCAGCGCTTGGCTTCCACCAGCCGCATATCCTCATCCCTGTCGGCTCCACGGGCCGCCGTGCCCAGGCAAAGCGCGGTCATGGCGATCAAAAAAGGAAATCGGAAGGGGAAGGAATTCTTCATGCCACCATCATTGCCGGATGCTGCCGCGCGAAATGCACGGATTGGTCCCATTATATTCAATGCTTGGAGTTGAAAGCAATGCCAGATGAAAGCGATGCCTCCACGGGCCGCTTGCCGGGATGGAACGCCATTAATACCGACCCCGAACCCGCCAAAAAAACATCGGCGGTCCGGAACCCCTGGTCAGGATTGGAAATCGTCCCGAAGGAACGACTTCCATCCCGATGCCTCACCGCTGGGGAAAACGCAAGATGCGGACGCGCACCACGTTGCCGATCGATTTGATGGAGTCCACCAAGGCGTCGGAAACTTCGCTTTCCAAGTCGATGATATTGTATCCCACCTTGCCGTTGCTGGCGTTGGTGAAGGACGCGATGTTGAGTCCGGCCTTCCCGATGACCTGGGTGACCTGGGCGATCATGTTGGGCACGTCCTTGTTGATGACCACCAAGCGGGTTTTTACCGAGGATTCGGGGAACACTTCGATGATCGGAAAATTCACGGAGTTGGCCACCACGCCGTACTCGAGGTAATTGCGCAATTGCTTCACCGCCATGACGGCGCAGTTTTCCTCCGATTCCGCCGTGCTGGCGCCCAAGTGCGGCGTGCAAATCACGTTTGGCCGTCCCAGTAAGGCCTTGGATGGGAAGTCGTTGATATAATGCGAGACCTTCCCGGATTCCAGGCCCGCGATCACTGCGGCGTCGTCATAAATGCCTTTCCGCGCGTAGTTCATCAGAATGACGCCCTGCTTGGCTTTTTTCAATTGGGCCTCGCCGATCAAGTTGCGGGTTTTATCGGACAAGGGAACGTGCACACTGATCACGTCCGCCTGGGAAAGAACATCGTCCAGTTTATGGGCGATTTCCACGCGGGGATTGAGCAAATGGACATTGGCGACGGTCGGAAACGGATCGTATCCGATCACGTTCATGCCATGCTGCAACCCGGCATTGGAGGCCAAGACGCCGATTTTGCCCAACCCGATGATGCCGAGGGTTTTCCCCTGCATCTCGAAACCGGAAAAATTGGCCTTGCCTTTTTCCACTTTTTCGGACATGGCTTTGTCATCCGCTTCGTTCGCCAAAGCCTGGGTAAACTCCAGGCTCTTATGGATTTTTCGCGCCGCGATGCCGAGCATGATAAAGACCAATTCCGCGACGGCGTTGGCGTTGGCGCCGGGAGTGTTGAAGACGCAGACGCCCTTATCCGTGGCTTTGTCGATGGAAATGTTATTCACGCCCGCGCCCGCGCGGGCGATGGCCAACATGCTGGGAATTTCGTCGGTGTCGACGAT
>JADGQO010000008.1 GCA_017881725.1 Fibrobacteria bacterium | reverse complement strand
TCATCCTGCATGAATCGGATTTGACGCCCGGCCTGGCCAATCGCCTGTGCATTCCATTCGCCGCCGTCGTCTGCGCCAGCTTCGCCGAGACTATGCCGCACCTGCCTTTGGCCAAAGCCGTGCACACCGGTCCGCCCATCCGCGACGAACTCTTCCACGGCGACGCGAAAAAAGGCCGCGCCTATTTGCGCTTGGGCGCGCCTGCGTCTGAAAAAGTCGGGTCCGATAAACCACTTTTATTGGTCATCGGCGGAAGCCTGGGTTCGCGCGCCCTGAACCAAGCGGTGCGATCCTCCCTGCCCAAGCTACTGGAAACCTTCCAAGTCGCGCATGTGTGCGGCAAGGGCGGATTGGATTCGGCGCTGGAAAATCTGGCGGGTTACCGGCAAGCGGAATATATCGGCCCGGAGTTGCCCGACGTACTGGCGGCGGCGGATTTGGTCCTGTCACGCGCCGGATCGAACGCCATCTTCGAATTCCTGGCGCTGCAAAAACCCAACCTGTTGGTACCCTTGTCCAAGGCCGCCTCGCGCGGGGATCAAATCCTCAATGCCCAAGCCTTCGCGGCCCAGGGATATAGTCGCGTGCTGCCGGAAGAAAGCCTGACGGAAGATCGCTTGGTGGCCGAACTGAATGCCTTGCGCAACGGGTCCGAAACATACCGGCGGGCCATGGCGGAAAGCCCGGCGCGCGACGGCGCGGCGCATGTCTTGATCCAAATCCGGAAATTTTCCTAAGATCTTTTTCCGAACTTAAGGGTACCGCGATTGAAATTCTCAATTGAAATACAACGGGTTGCGGCGCGACATGGTCAAAGCGCGGCGCGGGAGGCGTGATGGAATTCTTGAAGGCGGCGGTGGATCTGTTCCTGCACTTGGACGTGCATTTGGCCGACGCGGTGGGCCATTACGGCGTTTGGACTTACGCGCTGCTGTTCCTGATCGTGTTCTGCGAAACCGGCCTGGTGGTGACTCCCATCCTGCCCGGCGACTCCCTCTTGTTCGCGGCCGGAGCCCTGGCGGCCTTGGGCGCGCTCAAGGTAACCTGGCTGTTTCCCCTGCTCGCCGCCGCTTGCCTGTGCGGCGATTTAGTGAATTACACCGTGGGAAAATTCCTAGGCGGCAAGTTATTCGCGCGGCCAAACTCGCGGATTTTCAAACGCGAATACCTGGAACGCACTTCCACGTTCTACGCCGTGCACGGTGCCAAAACCATCATCATGGCGCGCTTCGTCCCCATCGTGCGCACCTTCGCGCCTTTCGTCGCCGGCATGGGCAAAATGCCTTTCCCCAAATACCTGGCCTTCTGCGTGGGCGGCGCGCTGCTCTGGGTCGGCGTCTGCGTCTGCGCGGGCTATTGGTTCGGAAACATCGAGCAGGTCAAACGCCATTTCAGTCTGGTGGTCTTGGTCATCATAGCCATCTCCATTTCGCCGGGACTGATCGGTTACCTGCGATCGCGTCGCCAAGGTAAGTAGTAAGTAGTAAGTAGTAAGTAGTAAGTAGTAAGTAGTAAGTAGTAAGTAGTAAGTAGTAAGTAGTAAGTAGTAAGTAGTAAGTAGTAAGTAGCGAAAAAAAATATGGGCGGCCCGGGCGTCGCGGGGCGAGGCTTTCCGCCGCAATGCGGAGCCGATCGGGTTTTAAAACCGCATAGCGACCACAATGCGGAGCCGCGCTTCTTTGTTCCGATCAACAACCCAATGCGCCGGGACTCAAGGAATGTTTTGAACCAGATGGTTTAACCGGGAATCCTGCTTCAGGTATTTCTTTAGCTCACTCAGCGGAATCGACACGTCGAGGTAGAGGTCCATCGCCTGGATCACATGCGGGAATCCGAAAAAGTGATCCATGTGCCAATGGAGGTCTTTCCCCGTGAATTCGTAGTAATTCGGTCCGTCGCCGGTTCCGCATACCGCGTGGCTGTCAATATTGAAGCACGTATCCAGAGGGTTCTCGGAATCGTTTTGAAGGTCTTGAATGATGCGTTCAAAGGCGCTTTCCCATTCCTCCTTATCGACCGCCAAGCGTTCCTGGGTCATCTGCTGCTGCAATTTCGCGTTGATCAATTTGTGAAACGCATTGGATTTGCGGGAGTCGATCTCGTCGTCCACCTGGAATTCTTTTTTGGTATCCAGATCAAAATTAAAGTGCGTGGACCAGGATTGTGGATAGGCTCCGCCGGTAAACTCCCCGCCGATGGATAAGCTGACGATGTTCTTGCGATAGAAAGCGATTCCGATGGCCGGCAGGGATTTCTTTCCAGCCCCTTCTTCATCGCCGCTTTCCTGCAATTCCTGAGCGAAGGTTTTCCCGTCCAGCAATTTGAGATCCCTGGGCTTGGGAAAGACCGCGAATTTCTTGTCTTCCGGTGACGCGGGATAAAAGACGACCATGGTCGAGGATCCGGTATTCGTCGGATTTTGCTTGGGAGGGCTCCAAGTTCCCGCCAGGCTGTCGCGCGTGATTTTTAAGGAAAACGCGCCCGTTACGGCGCCTTTTTTTTCGGATTCCGACATCTGGATTTGATCGCCGTGACGGGCTCCGGCAAGCTGCAGCGGCAAGCCTTTCTTTTTATAGAAGTAGGAGCCGGTGACCGGGCCGTCCGAATCGGGAATTTCCAATTCCATCCAAACCGGCGTAACCTGTAAATTCCCGGGATTGAAATAACCCTCATAGGCTTTTTGCGGCGCGGCGATGCCTTCGAGTGGGAGCGCGATGGAAAACAGCAGGATGATTTTTTGCATGGGTACCTTTCTTAAGAGAGTAGGTAATTCAAATTCTTTCTCCAATTGCTGAGTTCGCAATATGGACCAACCAGGCATTAACGCACGGGCCGCAATCCTCCACCGACCCCGAATGCTATATTTCCCGCCGTGAGCAACCCCATCCGCTACGAAGATCGCGGCGCCTCGGCCGATAAAAACGAGGTCCACAAAGCCATCGTCGGAGAGCATCCGGGGCTTTTCCCTGGCGCCTTCTGCAAGGTTTTGCCCGACACCTTGACCGGCAGCGCCGAGCATTGCCTGTTAGTCCACGCCGACGGCGCGGGCACCAAATCCATCCTCGCCTATTTGCAATGGAAGGAAACGGGCGACCTGTCCGCGTTCCGCGGCCTTGCGCAAGACTCGCTCGTCATGAACATCGACGATCTGGCCTGCGTGGGCGTGTTCGGCCCCTTCCTTTTATCCAATACCATCGGCCGCAACGCGAAATTGATTCCCGGCGACGCCATCGCGGAAATCATCGGCGGCTACCGGGACTGCGCGGCCCTGCTGCGGGCCCAGGGCATCGAAATCGCCAGCGGCGGCGGCGAGACGGCGGATTTGGGCGACACCGTGCGGACCTTGGTGGTGGACTCCACCGTCGTGGCGCGCGCGCGCAGCGCGGACGTCATCTCGGGGCAAAAGCTGAAACCGGGTCTCGTCCTGGTCGGCCTCTATTCCGGCGGGCAGGCGACCTACGAGTCTACGGAGAACTCCGGTCTCGGCAGCAACGGATACACCATGCTGCGCCATGAATTTCTTTCCAATCATTACAAGGATCACTTTCCCGAAGCCTTCGCCCCCGAAATCGCCGCGCTGGCCTACACGGGAAAATTCCGCCTGACGGACGCGCTGCCCGGATCGCGCATGACCGTCGGACAAGCATTGCTCTCGCCGACGCGCACCTACGCGCCCATCCTCAAAGCCGTGGTGGAAAAAGTGGGTTCACAACTGGCCGCCATTTTCCACAATACCGGAGGGGGCCAAACCAAATGCCTGCGCTTCGGCCAGGGCCTCACTTACGTGAAAGACAATCTTTTCGCGCCCACGCCCGTGTTCGCCTACCTGCGCGCGCAACCGGGCCAAAGCCCACGCGAATTGTACCGCACCTTGAACATGGGCCATCGCATGGAGGTGGTCTGCGACCCCTCCGCCGCCGCAACCGTCATCGCGATTTCCCAGTCCTTCGGCATCGATGCGCAAATCATCGGTCGCACGGAAGCGTCCTCCGGACCCAATCGTTTGGTCCTCAAGGAACATGCGGGCGTGACTGGGCCACGCGTGGCCGGGCCGCAAGAATTCTCATACACGTTGGATTGAGCCCCAATTCCGGAGCTTCGGGATGCCTTAATTAATAAGCGCCAATGCCCTTTAAGCAGCTGGTGATGGTCTTCACCAGGATGACCAAATCCAGAAGGAAGCTTTGGTTGTTGATGTAGTACATATCGTAATCCATGTTCTCATGAATCGCGATTTTACGGTCGGCGCTGATTTGCCACAGGCCGGTGATTCCGGGCTTTACGTTCAGGCGTTGGCGATGCAAATCGTTGTACTGGTCGACGATAAAGGGCATTTCCGGACGCGGGCCGACCAGGCTCATATCCCCCTTTAGGACATTCCATAATTGGGGCAACTCGTCCAACGAGCTGCGGCGCAAAAACCGTCCGATGGGCGTGATGCGGGGATCGTTCTTGGTCTGCGGCGTGACGGCGTAAACCGGAGTATCCGTGTACATGGAGCGGAATTTGAAAAATCGGAAGCGGCGTCCGGCCTGGCCCACGCGTTTTTGAATGAAGAAAATCGGGCCTTTGCTGGTGAGCTTCACGATTAGAGCCATGGCGGCCATCAGCGGGCTCAACAAGGTCAGAAGTATCAAGGTGGCTGCGAGATCAAAAGTCCGCTTGATGACCTTGGTCTTGAAGGAGTATTTCGGCTCCATCATGCCGATGAGCGGGATGCCTTCGACTTCCGTAACCTTCACGCGCTGAATGACGATGTCGTATAGGGAAGGGACGATTTGGAATTCGCATCCGGTTTCGCGGCAAACGTTCAGGATGTCCACGACGACCTTGGAGGGCACTTGGGGTAAGGCGATGAAAAGCTTGGTGGCCCGAGTGGAACGGATGGTATCGCGCAAGTTACTGAAGTCGCCGAGTACGGGAGCCCCTAAAATGGCTTTGCCGGACAAGGAACTATTGTCGTCGATGAAGCCGGCCACATGGTACCCCAGTTTGGGCGATTGCTTGAATTTTTCCATCAGCTTCCGCCCCACTACCCCCGCGCCATAAATGAGGGCGGTGGTCTCGACGAATCCTTTACGCCGCAAATAGTTGTTGAATTTGAAGAAGGCGTAGCGCTGGACCAGCATGAACATGAGCAAACAGGTCCACGAGAGTATAAATATCCCGCGGCTGAAATAAAGCTGTTGGGCCATGAACAAGATGCCCAAGGTGAACAGGCAGGCTTTTCCCCACGTCTTGAGGATCAGTTCGAATTCCCGCACGTTCATGAGCGAGCGTTGCGGTTGGTAAAGGCCGTGGACCTCGTTGCCGACCAAAGTGGTAAGCAAGGTTACGCCCAAAAAGGAGTAGTACCGGTTTATGGATTCGGGTTCATAGAGGTCAAGGGCCAGGCGAGGACCGATCCACTTCCAAAGAAAATACCCGGCTAAAAAGCTGAGTATGATGGTCGCGGTATCCGCGATAACTTGAATGGCCGTCAGAATCTGTTGGTAGTACGCCAGGGTAACGAGGCGAAATCCGTGGGGGGCTTGGTGATTCCGCAGCGACGGCGTTTCATGAGTCCGCACGATGGGGTCGGGTAATTTCGCGAGTAAGGAAACGTCCGAATCTTCGGAGGATCTAGAGGCGGCGCTGGATTTTGAAGTCGCAGCGGAATTTTGAGCCGAATAGTTTCGTTCGGCTTTAGGCGTAAGGGGAGAGAAACTTTTATTCATTTGCGCATTCGGGTCTTGATTTTTCCTTTACCAGACCTTGACTCAAAGATAAATACAAATCCAAACACGGTGCAATTAATTCAAATCGGTATCTTGATTCAAGTTAGGCCGATTTCCATGCGAGGTCAGTATACACTGCAGGCGAATTTGAAGTCCCGATTTTTTTGGGGGCCAATTCCGGTTCTACAGTACCCACTTTCAAATCGATTAAATTTACGGTTGAGGGTAAAAATGTGAATTTTAGTCGGAAATCTTGCTCTTTTGGGCATCATTTGCCGTGAAATCAAGGAAAATCAACAGGCATTTCACCCTTATTCAGGGTATAGTTAGTCTGGAGAAATGCATAGAAACACCGCCGGGCTTAAATCGCACGGAAAGTGACGGTTTTTTTTACAGGAAGTGTTTGGTGTTCACGTTGATTTTTTTTCCACTGCAGGGAATGGCTTGGACGGGAACGATATGATTAATTTCCGAATAGGAACGAAAACGCAGCGTATGCCATGTTTCGGCTTTTGGGTCTTAGTCTTTGGAATTGTCTCCGTCGTGCATGCCGGAAAACAAAAAATCGTTCTCCATTTGAGAACACCTCTGCGCGCGGAAGCGGTGCACATCACAGCGCCGGCCGTTACGACGGGTCATGGTGAAACCCGGGATTTGGAAACCACTTTACAATTAGGCGATGCCGGTAAGACTCCGGCGACGAAGGATCAATCGCAACGGCTCAAGCTGGACTTGGCCGTACGGTCCGTCGGGCACAACGCCGTTCAAGTCACCTTGACCCTTCCAGATCCGGGTTTCGTGGAAATCGATTTGATGGATGTTTACGGCAAGAACCTGGCATCCCTCTTATCGGCCAACCTTTCCAGCGGGGTCTATCCTTTGCCGACCTTGCAGTTGAAGGATGTTGAGAATAGTACGATGAAGGTCCTGACCTTGAAGGTCAATGGAAAGATGCCGCTCAAGATAATGCTGGGCAAGGTGCGCTGATGCAGGTGTTTCGCGTCCCGATATTCTTCCTGGGCGTGCTGGGGCTGGCTTCGCTGGCTTCCGCGTTAAGCCAATTGCAGGTGGAAAGCGGAGCGGTGGGGGATAAGGTTTTAATCCTGACCGTGGACGACTCCATTCAATCCTTGGATTTGTCGCGGTTGAAAGTGGATGGATATGAGATTGAGAATGCCGCGTTCGTCGAGGACCTGAATCCGGAACCGACCCAGTACGCGCCGCAGTTCCTGGATTTGTCATTGCCCGGCAATGGACACAGCGTCGATTTCGTGCCGACGCCCGGGACCTTGGTGGTGGATTTGCCTCCGGGATTTTTTCCGACTGCCGGGGTGGTGCTTTCCGATACGGCTTTTGGCGGCTACTTGCGCAAGGTGGTGGACATCGACGGAACGCCGCAATCCGGCCTGACCGGGATGCGTTGGATTCTTAAAACCGTGGACGCAGATCTAACCGACGCGGTGTTGGATTGCGACATCGCTTTTCATACGCGGTTGGATTTGACCCAAGCCCTTTCCGACGTCGAGCAAACCCAGGATCTTCTAGGGTCGGCGCAGGATGGATCGAGTGTCTCCGGTCAATTGGGGTTTTCGCTGAAAGGCGCAAGTGTCGCATTCCAACCTGTGGTCACCGGCCGCATCCGAATCCACGGCGGCAAGGTCGAGTTGTTTCAAATCAAGGTGGATGGCGATTGCGAAGTTTCCGCCACCGTGACCGGCAACGTCACGGGCACCGGGGAGTTTGATTATGAGGAAGAGTTGTCGGGTAATAAACCCCTGCTCATGCCCATCGGGTCCGGACTTTTCCTGAAGGTTCAAAACCGACCTTTCCTGCGCGTGGAGGCCAACTCCAAAAGCACTTTCGCCGCGGCCGGAGATTTTCGCATCCTGAACTCCCTATCGGGCGAATTGGGTTTCAATGGCGGCCAGTGGCGTCCCCTGGCCCAGAATAGGATCACTTACGGGAACAAGTCCGTGCGCGACATTTCCGGCGAGGGCCAAATTAAGGTGTCCTTGAAGCCGCGCATGGAGTTTTTCCTGGACGGCGTACAGGGTCCGGCCTTCACGTTCGAACCCTTCGCGCGCTTCTCCTCGCTTGCCGATAGCTCGACTCGGGCTCCCGGCGACGGATCGACATCGGCGCCAGGTTTCGTACCGCCTTCCGTTTATCCAGCCGTGCCCACCGCCGCATCGGCGTCCGCCGCGGGCGACGCCTTCCACGCCTCGGCCTTCAACAAGCTATTGGCCTTGGGCGCGAACATCACCATGGACGCGAGAACCAATTTTATTGGTCCTTCCGTCACCCGCTCTTTCCTCTTGTTCAACCGCGAGCAAACCATGCTTTCCGCCCCGCGCGAGGGAACGCTTGCCGTTCGCGAAGTCGACAGTAACCGCATCGCCTTGCTGGCGCAGACTTTTCCGAAGTCGGACTATTTCATCGTCCAACAGAAATTGGGCGCGGGCCCCTGGGAAACCCTACCGGACAAGATCCTGGATCCGAAAATCCGCTTGGCCAACTTGAAGCCCTCCAGCGTCTATCGGTTTCGCGTGGTGGGCGTCAATGCCATGGGCATCGGTCCGGCTTTTCCCCCGGAAGGGGTTGCGTATTCCACCCCAGCGATGAATCGTTCGCCGTTCCCGCCGGTGCCGACTTATCCCGATTCCTCCGCGGTCGTTTCGGATTCGGCGTTGGTGCTTGCCTGGAAAGGCGGCGATCCGGATGCGGGCGATAAGCTCTCCTACACGGTTTTGCTCGACACGCATTTTCCCCCGGCGGCGGTTTTGAGCACGGGTTTATCGGACACGACCCTGGAAGTGGACAGCCTGCCTTTCGGTCAAACCTACTACTGGAAAGTCATCGCCTTCGACGGAATCAATCGCTCCGAAGGCCCCGTACGCGCCTTTAAATATAAGGCCCCGGCGCCTCCCCCACGCGTCGCGGCCACGCCGGTTCCTGCGGTTGTTGATCCCGCTTCCGAAGTTTTGGTGTCCCGGGGCAGCTACCGCCGCGAGGACGGCCAGGTCGTCACCGTCGGTCCTTTCTTCATGGGACGCTTCGAGGTGACCCAAAGCGAGTACCAGAAAAAAACCGGCTTCAACCCCTCCTATCATTTACAGGATTCGCTCCCCGTGGAGCGCGTGACCTGGGACGAGGCCGTCACCTATTGCCGGGAAACGGGCGGCCGTTTGCCCACCGAGGCCGAATGGGAATACGCGGCGCGCGCGGGCGCATCCTCCGAGCCCTGGAGCGACGCGACCATCGGCGATTACGCCTGGTATCGGGACAACTCTCAAAACCAAACCCAGAAAGTCGGCCTGAAAAAGGGCAACGCCTGGGGATTGCATGATATGGCCGGCAATGTTTTCGAGTGGGTGCAAGATTGGTATGCCGACTATTCGTCGACCGCCGTGGATCACCCCGCAGGGCCGGAAACGGGCACGGCCAAAGTCATTCGCGGCGCCTCCTGGTATAGTGAAGCGGCCAATTTGAATTTATCGGCCCGTTACAGCAATCGGCCGGGTTTCCGTAACTTCAAGGTGGGTTTCCGCTGCGCCCAGGATGTGGAAAGCGCGGTTTCGGCCACGCCCGCGCCTACCTTGGCGCGCAAGGCGGACGCATGGCCTGTCCGGGGCCAGACAGTGAACGCCGGCTCCCTGCGGATGGATAACGGCGCATCCGCAAACGCCGCTCAGTAAAAAGTTAAATTTCTCCTCGGTCGCAGTGGTTGTGACGGCTGTCACGTGACGGCAATCGGCCGGGCCTGGTTTTGGTCCGGAAAACTTTTTAAGGTTATACTAAGAGATCATGAAATACGGAATTTATTCGGATATTCACGGCAACCTGGAAGCGCTCCAACGCGTCTTGGAGTCTATGAAGCGGTTGGGCGTGGAAAAAAAGGTGTGCCTCGGCGACATCGTCGGTTACGGCCCTTTCCCCAACGAATGCGTCGAGTTGGTGGCGCAGAACAGCGACATCACCATCCTGGGCAACCATGACAGCGTGGCCATCGGCCGCGAATCTTCCGAGGGTTGGAACAATTACAACGCCCAGAAGGCCATCGAATGGACCAGCAAGGTCCTGACGCCCGCCTCCATCGAGTTCTTCACCAAACTGCCCTACATGGTTTCGGAGCCGCCGCTCCTATTCGTGCACGCCAGCCCCTGGTCGCCGGCCGATTGGCGTTACGTCTCCAGCCTGGATGACGCCGTGGACGCGTTCTCGTTCTTCACCGAGAAGATTTGTTTCATCGGACACACGCATTGGCCCATCATCGTCATCACCGAAGGCGAACAGAGCTTCAAGGTCGGCGAAACTCTGTCCCATACCTTGGAGCCCAACCAACGCATCCTGGTCAATGACGGCAGCGTGGGACAGCCGCGCGATCGCAACCCGCTCGCGTCCTGGTGCCTGTGCGACACCGAAAAGATGACGGTGGAAATCATCCGCGTGGCCTACGACATCAGCAAAACGCAGGAAGCCATGCGCAAGGGCGGCTTCGCCGAATTCCTCATCAATCGCCTGTCCGAAGGCCGGTGAGGACGCTCCTCCCCAGCGTACGTTCGTGAGTCGAATCCGAACGCTCGCCAAGGAATCCCTGATCTACGGGGTATCCTCCATCGTCAGCCGTTTCCTGAATTTTCTCCTGGTGCCGTTCTACACCCACATGGTGAATACGTCGGATTTCGGCGTCATCAATATCGTCCTGGCCATCGTGGCTTTCCTGAACATCGTGTATCAATTCGGTTTCGATTCCGCCTATCTGCGCCTGGCCCATGACGTGGACGCTCCCGGCCGCAAGCGCCTGTTTTCGACGGCGTTCCTGTCGCAGGCCGTGGCTTCCATCCTGTTTTCCGTGATCCTCATCACGCTCGCCGCGCCCTTAGGCCGCGCCTTCCTGGTCCCGAAAGCGCATCTGGGCTTGTTCGCCTATGCCGCGGCCATTCTCGTGCTGGATACCTTGAGCGTGGTGCCGTTCGCGCATTTGCGCCTGGAACACGCGGCCAAGCGTTTCGCCCTCATGAAGCTGGGAAACGTGATTCTCAATTTGGGGTTCAACTATTGGTGGGTCATGCGGCAGCACCAGGGTTTGGACGGAGTGTTCAAAGCCAACGTCGCCGCCAGCTTGGGCACCTTTCTCATGGCCTTGCCCGTCCTGGCGAAAAACCTGCGGCCGGTTTTGGATAGCGGCCCTTTCCGGCAATTGCTGAAATTCGGATTGCCGCTGGTTCCGGCGGGTTTGTACGGCATCGTGAACGACATGGCCGGACGTTTGTTCCTGGGCATGCTCAAGCAAGCGGATATCGACCGGTTGTATCCGGGCAAGGGTTACGACGTTTTGCAATTGACGGGCATTTTTTCCGCCGCCTGGAAGCTGGGCGTGTTCGGCCTCCTACTGGTGCAGATGTATCGCATGG
>JADGQO010000044.1 GCA_017881725.1 Fibrobacteria bacterium | reverse complement strand
TCGGAGGTCCGGACACCCGATACATTTTCAACCGTTGGCGCGACGACAGCCTGGCGCCCAATCCCCGCCCGGTCACGGTGGACACCCCCACTTCGCTCACGGCCATCTACCGGAGCGTTTACCGCACCCGCTTGTACTCCAGCAATTCAGCGACTCAAATCGATTCCGTGGACACATGGTATGCGGACGGAGACAAGGCCGTATTCGTCGCCAAACCCGATAGCTGGTCCAAAGTACTGTATTGGGAAATCAACGGGGTCCGGTACGACGGCGGAGACACTCTGGTTCTCGACGTAAACCATCCTTTGATTCTCAAACCGCATTTCGGATCAAAGGAATTGCGGCTGCGCATTTCGAATCTCTTTAAGCTCTGGCAACCTGCCCTGGGCGGTGAAGGCGGCGACCTGGCGATGAAGCTGGTATCCGCCTACGGCGGCGGTTGCCCGACCTTCGGCTCTGCGGATGAATTGGTGAATCGCATGCAGGGTGTTCGCGATACCTTGCTTGGCTTGATGGGTTTGGACCCCGCCCGCCCCGTGCTTTCCCAGGAAATCCAGAAACGGTTCCAAGGCCCCGGCTACACCGTGGAAGTCGCGCGGCTGGAAATCTATCCGGGCAATTACCTTCCCGTCAACATTTATCTCCCGGATAACAAGGATCCCGCGAGCTGCCCGCTCATCGTATCTCCTCCGGGCTTCAACCAGGGTGCATCCTTGGATCTGGTACAAGCCCGCGCCGGAAACTTCGCGATGCGCGGCATGGTCGTCATGGTGCCGGAAGGGTACAATTCCAACGGCGTCCGCGCCGCGTATCAGGGGTACAACAATTACTTACTTTACGCGCGTGAGTTACTGGGATTGCCCAGTTCCAATTCCGCCTTCCTGCAAGAAATGATGTCCGCCATCACGTGGGTCCTCGCTACGTACCCGCAAACCGATCCCAACCGCATCGCCGTATCGGGTTATTCCTACGGCGGGGGAATGTCGGTGGAATTGGCGCAAGTGGATACGCGCATCACAAGCCTTTCCGTGCCCGCCACCAATTTCGGAGCCTCCTGCGGCGCGCAGCTCATCAATCCGGATATCCAGGTGGAAAGCGCCTATGGTACGGGTTTCGTCTGGTCGCCCCCGCCCGAAATGCCCATTCTGTCCCCCAACACCGACGTCGCCATGTTGTATCCCAGATTTTTGCACACGGTGTCGGGCCTAAACGATGCGGGTGCGCCCCCGGCGTTCATGAGCCCGGTTATGTCCCTGGCTTCCAAGTGGTACTCGATGGGCGGATTGAAGGACAGGGTGCTTTTTCAAAGCGATAGCGGGGATCACAATTATGGGCAAGCGCGCCGCCAGCAATCCTATTCCTGGTTCGATTATTCATTACTTGCGGATTCCTTGAAGGTGGATTCCGAATTCACCGTCCCGATCTTCAGCGAAGCCAACCTGGAGCCCAATATTTCCGGGACGGTCACCTTGGTCCAGGAGTTGCGTTCCACCGTCGACCGGGAGGCGTCCCGCCGATTCCAGGGCACCAATCCGACCGGTGATTACCGGGGCCGCGTGGCCAAAGGCATGACATCCTTGTTCGGGGATTATTCACGCCGCGAGGTGACGATAAGCGAATCCTGGAAGGAATCCGGCACATATGGCCTGGCGGTTCGCGCCTACAAAGTCGCAACGGCCAACACGCATTTGCCGGTATTCATGTTTGAAAACCCTGGGTCGACGGATTCGACCCAGGCGATTTACCTTCCTCTGCGCGGAACGGTTCAAGACTCCGGATCGCTCGTCGATCTAATCTCCAAATACCGACGCGTCTACTGCATCGATTACATGGGCATTGGCGAATTGCGCAGCAATTCCGTCATGCTGCATACCCTGGCGCGAACCTTCATGTTCAACTCGCCGAGCCTGCCCAAGTTGATCGTAAACGATCTCCGTGATTTCGTGGCCAGCCTTGGCGGTCGTTTCGACGTGTTTGGAAATGGCTGGGCCTCCTCCTTTTTCGCCGCGTCGTTGAAATACCTGGAACCTGGTAAAATCGATCGCGCCGATTTGGTCGGCCTTCCCACGAACGAGATCGAATACTTAAGTTCCGGAAACAAGGTTCCCGACCTCCTGTTGTGGGGCGGACTCTTTTCCAAAGTCACGGCCCAGGAGATTTTCTCCACCGCCCAGCCACAGTAAAATCCCCCGGATATCCCCTCCGCCGAGGCTCCCCGGCGGCCCCTTAACCGCTTGGATTGTCCTCGGAAGTTTCTAAATTTCGGGATTGACGATTCCCTCAGCGGCAGGTATAAAAATGGTTGAAATCATCTCCCATCATGCGCAGATTTTGGCCTATATCGTGTCCAATTCATTCGATGCCCCGGGCATCTCCTTTTTCACCCCGAATGAGTTTTCCCAACAATTAGCCTATATGCACCACCCGGCCGGCAAAGTCATTAAGCCGCACATTCACAATCCCGTCGAACGCAGCGTGACCTATACACTGGAAGTCTTATTCATCAAGCGCGGAAAGCTGCGCGTGGATTTCTACGACAACGAGCAAAACTTCCTGGAGAACCGCGTTTTGGGCGAGGGGGACACCATCCTCCTGGCCACCGGCGGACATGGGTTCGAAGTTTTGGAAGAATTGGTCATGCTTGAAGTGAAGCAAGGGCCTTACGCGGGCGAAGGCGACAAAACGAGATTCGAACCTAAAGTCGTAACCGCCCGCTAACGGGCGACAGGAACACCTATGGTCCCGGTAAACGAACCCCTCCTGGATGGGAATGAAAAAAAGTACCTCGTCGAATGCATCGAGACGGGATGGATTTCCTCCGAAGGCCCTTTCGTAAAACGTTTCGAGGAAGGCATGGCCGCGCGGATGGGCCGCTCCCAGGGCATCGCGGTGGCCAACGGATCCGTCGCCTTGGACGCGGCGGTGGCCGCGTTGCAATTGGGTCCCGGCGACGCGGTGGTGATGCCCGCATTCACGATCATTTCCTGCGCAGCCGCCATCGTGCGCGCGGGCGCGACGCCCATCCTGGTGGACAGCGATCCCATCACCTTCAACATGGACGTCCGGCAATTGCGGGAAAAGGTTCTGAAGGCGACGCGGGGCAATGGACCCAAGCCCAAGGCCATCATGGTCGCGCATATTTACGGGCTTCCCACCGAAATGGATCCGGTTCTGGAAGTGGCCCGCGAATTCAACCTACGCGTCATTGAGGACGCTGCGGAAATGCACGGACAAACTTACAAGGGGAAGCCCTGCGGCAGCTTCGGCGATTTGTCGACCTTCAGTTTTTATCCCAACAAGCATGTCACCACCGGCGAAGGCGGCATGATTCTTACCGACGATGCCGGGCTGGCCGATCGCTGCCGCTCCCTGCGCAATCTTTTCTTCGACAAGGAACGTCGCTACATCCATCAGGAAATGGGCTGGAATCTCCGCATGTCCAATATCCAGGCGGCGCTGGGCGTTGCCCAACTGGAAAGACTGGATGCCTTCGTCGCGAAAAAAAGACATATCGGGCACACCTACACCAACCTTCTGAAGGGCATCCCGGGCATTCAGCTGCCGCTGGAACGCACCGCGTACGCCGACAATATCTATTGGGTCTACCCGGTAGTCTTGGGACGCGATGTGTCCTTCGACGCCGTGGAGGCGGTCAAGCGTTTAGGGGCCAAGAAAATCGGGACCCGGCATTTCTTCTGGCCGATGCATTTGCAGCCGGTCTTCCAGAAAATGGGCCTGTTCGCGGGCGAATCCCATCCGGTTTCGGAAATGCTGTGCCAGCGCGGTTTCTATCTGCCCAGCGGCCTGGCTTTGACGGATGCGCAAATGCAGGAAACCGCTGAAGCGGTCAAAGAGGTGATACGATGAGCGTCTTCGGAAATTATTCCCGGTATTACAACCTCCTTTATAAAGACAAGGACTACCAAGGCGAAGCCGAATATATCGCCGGCCTCATTCGGAAGTATTCCGGCGGCAAAGCCAAAAGCCTCATCGATGTCGGTTGCGGAACGGGAAATCACGACGTGCTTTTGGCCAGGATGGGGTTCGATGTCGACGGGGTGGATCGCTCCGAGGATATGATCCAGGTCGGACGGCGGCGCGCGGAAGGCCAGAAAAACATCCGGTTCCACCTGGGCGACGCGACCGATTTCCGGCTGGGTAAAAAGGCCGATGCCGTGGTTTCGCTTTTCCACGTCATGAGCTATCAAACCACCAATGAAGCCTTGCGCAAGAGTTTTGAGTCGGCTTCCGCCCATCTTGCCGCCGGGGGCCTTTTCGTTTTCGATTTTTGGTATGGTCCCGGAGTCCTTACCGATCCGCCCGTGCTCCGCGTGAAAAAGATGGAAGACGAGTCCATCAAGGTGTTGCGCGTGGCCACGCCTGGAATGGACGCAAACCGGAACACGGTCGAAGTCAATTACGAAGTCCTCATCGAAGAAAAGGCGACGGGAAAGCTCGATCGCCTCAATGAAACCCACTACATGCGGTATTTATTCAAACCGGAACTCGATTTCATGTTGGAGCAAACGGGATTCAAGGTTTTGGATTTCCTCGAATGGATGGCGCCGGACAAGCAGCCCGGAACGTCCACCTGGAATGCCTGCATCGTCGCGACCAGGTGATTTTTCCAGGGAATGTCGATCCGAAGGCTCGTTTGGTATGTTGAAGCCCCGTTGACCTTTTCTGGAGGAGGCGAACGGCTCCTCCTTGAAGGCATAAAACACTTCACCAAACTGGGCATTGAGACCGCGCTTTTCGCGGCGGGAGCCCCCGTAGATTCCAGAAAGCTTTTCAATGGCGCCTATCAGCCCCATGTCCTGGTAAGCGTCCCGCTGGTCAGGAAGTCAGCATTCTGGACCCGGATTCCGGTCATTCGGCACTTTTTCCGGCTTTGGCGCGACGCCGAGGTGATCGCGGGATTCAAGCCCGACTATCTGATCGCCAACAGCCAATATTCCTCCGCTTTGCTGCTAAAGATGAAGGCCATGGGGCAACTGAGGGGGATTCCGTTTGCGTGCTTTATCCATGGATCACTGTTCCAATTCCGGAATGATCGGGAGAAGTACGCCTGGATTTTCAGCTCCCGATTCCATGAGGTATGGAACGCCGATCCCGTTTATGTTCGGAGTGTTCCCGAACGCATTCCACCGATGCCTTTGCGAAGCCGCTTAAAAATGGAATTCGAAGTATTGTTCCAATACCTCGGCGTCCGGCGGAGTTCCTGTTTGTTCGTTTTGACGGGAAAGAACCAAAGGGAAATGCGGCTTTTTTACCGGCATGAAAACGTCCGGATTGCCCATGGAGCGTTTCCGCGGAGTATTTTCGAGTATCGAAAACAACAAGACCTTAAATCCCGATGGGGATTTTCAGGCCGGCCTACGGTAATTTCCATTTGCCGTCTGGAAGAAAAAAAACAAGTCGATCTGATCCTGCGCGGATTCGCCGCATGGCGCGAATCGAATCCCCGCGTCGCGCTGGTCATCGGCGGCACGGGCGGGGAACGCGCGTCCCTGGAACGGCTGGCCGGAGAACTGGGCGTGGCGAACGATGTTCATTTCGCAGGTTTCATTCCCGACTCCGAACTTTTTGATTGTTACCTCTCCGCGGACGTTTTTACCAGCGCCGATATCGCCGATTACGACATCACGACCTTGGTCGCCTTGGCGTTAGGGAAGAAAGCGGTCGTTTCCACGCAACATGACTTTGATGAGAACCTTGCCGGGCTGAACCAGCTTTTCCACGCGCAACCGGACCCGGAAGGCTTCGGGCGGGGATTCGCGGGGGCCTTGGCCGCACCACCGCCCTGCGACCAGGGGCTCCGCGCAAGCCTGCTTGAGGCTTATACCTGGGAGGCGTACTTCCGGACCGTGCGGGCGGAAATGGAAAACGCGCGGGCAAGCGATCCGGGATTCGCTCGGAAGTCGCCGTCATGATACTCGGGCATTTGCGCTCGCTGTCCAAAGACAGCTTGATTTACGGGCTTGGGAACGCTTCCGCGAGCGTTGTTTCCTTTCTTTTGTTACCCCTCTATACCCGATTCCTGAATCCGGAGGATTACGGCATCCTCGCGGTATTCACCATGTACCAATCCATCATCGAGCTTTCCGTTTCCTTCGGGCTCAGCTCAGGGTTGTTTCGCTATTACCTGATGGCCAAGACCGAGGAGGAAAAAAGGGAAGTACTCGGCACCTGTTTCATCATTCAAGTCGGGCTGGTGGTTTTGTTGGGCGCGGTCCTGATGGGATCCTCCGGATTGATTTCTTCCGCGCTTTTTAAAACCGTCGACCTGTCCCACAAGTTCCGGATTGTCACCGCCACCTCGCTCTTGGGGGCGGTCCCGACCTTGTTTTACGCGTTGATGCGAGCGGAGCGGAAAACCAAGCTCTTTTCGGGCATCCAAATAGGCAGAACCATGGTGATGGCGGTTTCCAACATCCTTCTGGTGGCCGTGCTGAAAATGAATTATACCGGGGTCATCCTCTCCAATTTCATCGTGGCCGGGCTGCTTATGGTTTCGATGTCGCCGTTCTTGCTCCGAAAATTTCTCGCTCCTTTATCCACCCGGCTTATTTGGCGCATCCTGGCGTTCGTGGCTCCCGTTTTCGTGATCAACGCCTTTTCCTTTTTGCTCGGCATGTCGGACCGGTTTTTCCTCAATAAATACCTGACCCCGGATCAGGTCGGGCTGTACTCTTTCGGAAATAAAATCGGTTCGATTATCTCCGTCGGACTGATTACGCCGTTTTCCACGGCGGTAGTCCCCTACGCCCTTTCCATCGCGACCCGGGACGATTTCAAGGAGATCTTCTCCCGCATCATCAAATATTTCGCGATGACGGCGTTTTTCTGCTCGCTTCCGATTTTTTTCTTTTCGAAGGAGATCATTTTATTGGTCGGCCGCGACGCCTATGTTGGCGCCTCCTCCGTAGTGGGCCCCACGCTTTTGGCGGGCATTTTATTCGGTTTGTACTATGCGGTAAGCATCCAGTTGGACATTGTTGAAAAAACCTACTTGTCATCCTTCGCCGTGGCATTGGGCGGGGTTTCCAGCGTCGCTCTGAACTTAATCCTTATCCCAAAACTCGGGATGTTCGGCTCGGCGTTGAGCGCTTGCGGCGCGAACGCTATCTTGCTGGTTGCCATGTTCATTTTTTGCCAGCGGATGCTACCCATCCCCCATGAGGTCGGGGCTTACCTGAAACTGCTGGGGTTAGCCTGCTTGGCCGTTTGTTTTTCGTGGTGGATTGAATCCCATGTCCCGGGAGTCGCCCTTCGAATCGTATGGAAATCGGTTTTCCTGTTGCTTTCTCCCGGAGCCCTAGTGGCGTTGGGAATTTTAAACGCCTCCGAGCGAAAGTCGCTTCGCCGGGGGCTTCACAAATTTACCGCCGCACCTGCGCGGTAACCTAAGGAATACGAACCCATACATGTGCGGAATAACCGGCACCTTAGCGTTTTCCAATAGCGGCTTCCGGGTTACGGATGCGCATCTCACCTCCATGCGCGACGCCATGGTCCATCGCGGGCCGGACGGGGGAGGGAATTGGATCGCGCCCAATGGCCTCGTCGGCCTGGCCCATCGCCGGCTATCCATCATCGACCTCTCCACCTCCGCGTCCCAGCCCATGGCCAACGAGGACGGAACCCTGTGGATCTCGTTCAACGGCGAAATCTACAACCACGCGGAAATCCGCCGCGAGCTGGTCCAGTTGGGCGGTCACGTCTGGAAGACGGATCATTCGGATACGGAAGTCATCCTGCATGCGTTCGAACAATGGGGAATAGAGTGCTTGCATCGCTTCCGGGGCATGTTCGCCATCGCCCTCTGGGACGCGAAGCGGGACGAGCTCTGGCTTATCCGCGATCGGGTAGGGATCAAACCCCTTTATTACAGCATCCACCACGGGCGGCTCAACTTCGCCTCGGAGATCAAGGCTCTCTTGCAGGACCCGGAACAGCCCCGCGCCGTGAACGAAGAAGCCTTCTACCATTTCCTCACCTTCCTCGCCTCGCCGGCCCCGGACACCTTGTTCGCCGGCATCCACAAGCTTCCCGCCGGCTCCTGGTTGCGGGTTAACGGCAAGGGCGAAAGGCACGAGGAAAAATATTGGGACGTGTGGGATTTCGTGCGCCCCAAAACCGGGATTCCCGAGAAGGAGATTTGCGAGGGATTACTGGTGGAACTTCGTCAGGCCGTGCAATTGCGGAAGGTGGCGGACGTGCCCATGGGCGTTTTCCTTTCCGGCGGCGTGGATTCCAGCACCAACGCGGCGCTGTTTTCCGAAGGCGAAGGCGGCGAAGTCAAAACCTTCACCATCGGCTATCAAGGCGAGAACGCGTCCTACGAGAATGAAACGGTATACGCGAAACGGATGGCGGAACTGGTCGGGGCCAAGTACCATGAAAGGCTGCTTTCCGTGGACGACCTGGTCGACTTCGTGCCGGAAATGATCCGCCTGCAGGACGAGCCCATCGCCGATCCCGTCTGCGTTCCGCTCTATTACGTCTGCAAGCTCGCGCGCGACAACGGCGTCATCGTTTGCCAACTGGGCGAAGGCGCCGACGAATTGTATTGGGGTTACCCGTACTGGAAGCGCATGTTGACCCTGCAAAACCTGGACGATTGGCCCTTGCCCCGGTTCCTTAAGCGGCTGGGCGTCGGCCTGTTGCATGCGTTGGGGAAGGGCGACGAGGAGTACACCGAGTGGCTGCGGCGCGGAGCGGACGGAGTCCCCGTATTCTGGGGCGGCGCCGACGCCTTCACGGAATCGGAAAAACGGAAGCTGCTCTCCCCGCGGTTGCGGAAAAAATTCTCCGGCTTCACCTCGTGGGAAGCGCTGCGGCCCATCCGGAAACGGTTCGAGGCCAAAGCATGGGAGAAAAGCCATTTGAATTGGATGTCCTACCTGGACCTCAGCGTACGCCTGCCTGAACTGCTGCTGATGCGCGTGGACAAGATGAGCATGGGCGTGAGCCTGGAAGGCCGGGTCCCGTTTCTCGATCATAAATTCGTCGAGTATTCCCTGGGCATTCCATCCGCGATGAAAACCAAGGGCGGCGTCCTCAAGTATTTGCTGAAGACGGCCGTGCGGGGACTGGTGCCGGACGATCTCATCGACCGCAAGAAAAAAGGCTTCGGCATCCCCATGCATGAGTGGATTTACGCCCGTCTCGGGGACGACATCGAAAAGGAATTGGAAGCGTTTTGCCGCCGCACGGACTATTTCGATTTTGAGACGGTGAAAAAATACATCGCCGCCAAGGATGGGTATCCCCTGTGGTACCTCTACAATTTCGCTTTGTGGCACAAGCAATATATCGAACCGGCCTGAGGGCCGGTGGATTCGGAAGGCGGGGAATTTATGGGTTCGGAACCATCCTTGGATTTGAATACAGCGGTCCGCGGGCATTGGGAAGCGCGATCTTGCGGCACTTGGGAGGAGATCGTCGGGGACGCTCCGGAAAAATCCCTGGAATGGTTCCGCCGCGTCGAGAATCACCGCTACCAGGCGGAACCGTGCATCCATGCGGTGGCCCAATTTACCCGCTACCACGGAAAAAAAATCTTGGAGATCGGGGTCGGCGCGGGAACGGATCACCTCCAATGGGCCAGGGCCGGGGCCGAATGCCACGGAGTCGATCTTACCGACGCCGCCATCGCCAACACCACAGCCCATCTCGCACATTATGGATTCCGGTCGGAACTCAGACGCATCGACGCGGAGACGCTTCCATTCGCCGACGCCAGCTTCGATGTCGTCTATTCCTGGGGGGTCATCCATCATTCGGAGAGCCCGGAAAAAATCATCCGGGAAATCCATCGCATCTTAAAACCAGGCGGCCGATTCATCGGCATGATGTATCGACGAAATTCCGTTTTGACGCTGCGGACATGGGTGCGCCACGCCCTGCTGAAGGGGCGGCCCTGGAAATCCTTCCGTCAGGTGTTGTGGAACCATATGGAAAGCCTGGGAACCAAAGGGTATACCGAACCGGAATTGAAATCCATGTTCGGCGATTTCGCGTTTTGCGAAACCATCCCTTACCTGACCGTATACGACACGGATAAAATCCCCCGCGTCATCCACCAGTTTTTCCCGCCCGGCTGTGGCTGGTTCATAGGCATCCGGGCCCGTAAACAAGATCGTTAGGCCCTCTCGTGAACGCAGCACCCGAACGAATCGTCATCGCCAAACATGTCAATCAGGTGCTGCGCGCGGATGGAAACGCGCTGGTGCTCGATTTTGAGGAGCTGCGCAAGGAAATCCGCAGCGGACGGATCCTGAAGCGCTTGCTGCGTTACCGCGAGTCCGAACTGTACGCCGACAGCATCGAGTATTTGGCGAAGCCCTTCTCGACCGCGCTCACCTTGCGACTGTTGGCGCGCCGCTCGTCCGCGTTCACGGACACGCAGGGCCAGCGGGTTTCCATTACCCTGGGGAAAATCCTGGCGCTGGCCACCGGAATGTTGCGGGACGCCCTGGCGAAAAATGGGCTGCTCCGCAAAGTGCGGGCGGATTTGCAAGTCCTGGAAAGCGCGGAAAAATTCCGGCCCTCGCAGCCGCCCGATCCGGCCTTGGCCCCAATTTACCTGCGCACGGATTTTTCCTACGGAATCGTTTCCGGCGGCTCCGTGGGCCATATCGGCGGCGTGCTGAACAACCTCGACGCTTTTTTCGCGAAACCGCTTTTCATCACCTCGGACGCCATCCCCAACGTGCGCGAGGACTTGCCTCAACTCCGCATCCGGCCCGGCCACCGCTACCTGGATTTCCGCGAATTGCCGACCTTGGATTTCAATTACAGTTTGATGGAGCGCATCGACCGCGAACTGCCGGCGCAACGCCCGGCGTTCCTGTATCAGCGCTACAGCCTGAACAATTTCACGGGAATCCAACTCGCCCGGCGGTTGCGGGTACCCTTCGTGCTGGAGTTCAACGGATCGGAAATCTGGGTGGGACGGAATTGGGGCAAGGTGCTGGTCTACGAAGCGCTGTCCGCGCGCATCGAAAGCCTGAATCTCGCCGCGGCCGATTTGGTGGTGGTGGTGAGCCAACCGCTGAAGGACACCTTGGTGAAACAAGGCGTACTGCCGGAAAAAATCCTGGTCAATCCCAACGGCGTAAACCCCGACGCCTATTCCCCCGGGATTTCCGGAGCCGCCGTCCGTACCAAACTGGGATTGGAGGGCAAGCGCGTCTACGGCTTCATCGGCACCTTCGGCAATTGGCACGGGGCGGAGGTCCTGGCCGAGGCGTTCGGCCGCATGGTCCGGGCCCGTCCGGATTTGCGCGCGGGGTCGCGGCTGCTGCTCATCGGCGACGGCGTGCGCCTGCCCCAAGTGAAAGAGGCGATTGAGCGCCATGGCATCGGGGACATCTCCGTACTGACCGGCCTGATCCCGCAGAAACAAGGTCCGGCCCACTTGGCGGCTTGTGATATCCTGGTTTCTCCCCACGTGCCGAATCCGGACGGAAGCGCCTTTTTCGGATCGCCGACCAAGCTGTTCGAGTACATGGCCATGGGCAAAGGCATCGTGGCTTCCGATCTCGATCAAATCGGGGAAATCCTCGAGCACGGAAAGTCGGCGTGGATGACGCGCCCGGGCGATCCGGATTCGCTGGCGGAGGGCATGGCGGCCCTGGCCGACGATCCCGCTTTATGCGCCCGGCTGGGACAGGCCGCGCGCGAAGAGGTGGTGGCCAAGTTCACCTGGAGGGAACATACCCGGAAAATCGTGGAACGGCTCGGGGAACTGTGCCGTTGAGCCTTCGCCGCTACTGGAAAAAGTTCCGCAGCCTGCCGCCCCGGGAACTGGCGCGCAGGGCCCGCGCCAAGCTGGAAGAAAAGGCCGCCGCCCGCATCGGCAGGTGGAACGGATATCGGAAGCCGACGTATCTTGCCGGTTACCCTAAGCCGGAGACTGCCGCCTTGGGGCGGATTTTCGCCGCGGCTCCGTCCCGGGCCAATATCGGTCCGGAGGCCTTGGCCTTGGCCCGCGCCCTTTCCAAAAAGTTCAGCAACCATCGGTTCAACCTGCTCGGCTCCGGCTGGACGTCGGCGGCGCTGCCCGCGGGCACGGAGAACGCCGTCAACCCGGCCAACCGGGCCGAAGCCGCGCGCATCGCCGCATTGCTGGGCAAATCGTATCAACGCATCGATTGGCAATTGGATTTCAAATCCGGGCATCGCTGGCGTTCCGATCTTTGGCATGCGGATCAGGAATACGGAAGCGAATCCGGAGTGGATGTCAAGGTTCCCTGGGAATTGGCGCGCATGCAGCACCTCATGCAATTCGCGTGGGCATTCCTGGGCGCGGAAAACCGCGACGAGGCCGACGCCTGCCGGGAAGAGTTCCGCCATCAAATCCTGGATTTCATTTCCGCCAATCCGCCGGGGTTCGGCGTCAATTGGGTTTGCACCATGGACGCGGGGATCCGCGTCGCCAATTGGATCTTGGCGCGCGACCTTTTCCTAGCCCTGGGCGCCGAGTTCGATTCCGGCTTCGAATCCGTGTTCGCGCGTTCCGTTTGGGAACATGGCCGGCACATCGTCACGAACCTGGAATGGTCCCCAGGCCTGCGCGGCAACCATTATTACGCCGACATCGCCGGGCTGGCCGTTGCCGCCGCCGCGCTTCCGGCCGCGCCGGAAAGCGACGCCTGGCTGGCCTTCGCCGTGAGCGAGCTGATCGGCGAAACGGAATTGCAGTTCCTTCCCGACGGCGGGAACTTCGAAGCCTCGACGGTATACCACCGGCTTTCCGCGGAAATGGCTTGCTACGCCACGGCGGTCGTCCTATCCCTGCCCGGCGGACGCCTGGCGGCCGCGCTGGCCTCGCCCAGGAAACATGCACGTTACCTCCCCCGGTTTTACAAACGCGCGCCCCTGCCGCTACACGCTTACCCGGGATGGGAACCGCTCCCCTTTCCTCCGGTTTATTTCGAACGCCTGGAACGGGCGGCGGAATTCGCCCTGGACATCACCCTTCCCGACGGACGCGTCCCGCAAATCGGGGACAACGATTCCGGCCGCTTCCTGAAGGCGTTTCCCCTTTGTCCGGAAGGCCCCGAAGGCGAGGAGGACTTTCTCGACCTAAGGCATCTGGTCTCCGCGCTGAACGGGTTTTTCGGCCGCGGGGATTTTGACCTGGGAGCGGGATCGGCGCGCCAGGAGTCCCGCCTGGTCGAAGCGCTCCTGCGGGGCCGGAAGTTTCCGAGCCACCGCTCCCATCCCACGCCCACCCGCGCGCCGGACGGCTTACCGGCGGGCGAACCACGGAAACTTGTAAGTTACCCCGATTTCGGCCTCTACGTGATGCGCAAGGCGGACTTGCGGGTGGCCTTCCGTTGCGGACCCATCGGGCAGCGCGATCATGGCGGACACGCCCACAATGACCAGCTCTCCTTTACCCTGGCCTTGGGGGAGGCGACCTTTTTGGAGGATCCGGGCACGCATCTGTATACTCCGGATTGGGACAGCCGCAACCAATTCCGATCGACCGCGGCGCATAATACCCTCGCCTTGCCCGGGCGCGAACAAAACCGCTGGGAAAACACACGCCCGGGTCTGTTCGCGTTGATTTCGGAGAGTCGCGCGGAAATGCTGGAGGCCGGGACGTCCCGTCTGTCCGGGCGGCATTTCGGATTCGGCGCCCCGCATACGCGCACGCTTGAACTTTCCGAAGGCAGGCTGCAGGGCACGGATGTTTGCGAGATAGTCGGACCCAAAGCGCTGGCTTTCCACTTCTCTCCCGCGGTGTCCGCAAGCTTGTCGACCGGAGCCGCTTCCGTGGAGGCCAGGAGGGACGGTCTCGCCATCCGACTTTGGAGCGACTCGGGGATTTGGTCCCTGGTGCGGGGTTTTTCCTCACCGGCTTATGGAATCCGCCGGGAAGCATGGATCGCCCGGCTGGACTTGGCCGGGGAAACCCGAGTGAAATGGTATATTGAGGGGTCCCGATGAATTATCCCGAAGGAAATGGGTAATGAGCGAATCCAAATCCGGCGTAACCGACGACGCTTCCGAAGGCATCCTTCCGCTGGTCCGTATTCTGTATCTCCGTAAGCGGCTGGTATTCGGTCTCGCCATAGTGTCCGGATTATCGGCCGGAGGCGTATCGCTGCTGCTGCCGGAAAGCTTCACCACCACGGCTACCCTGTACCCCGCCAAGCAAAGCGAACCGCAAGGTCTTTCCAACCTGCTTTCCCTGGGGGAAAAAGTGGGGCTCGGCGGCATGCAAGCCAAGGATCCCATCGACATCCTCGCCGACATCGTCAAGACCAGCACCTTTTTGCGCGGCATCGCCGGGAAGCAGTACTATTCCAGCCGTCTGGGAGGTTTCTCCAACCTGCTCGAAATCTACCGCATCAAAGGTGAAACCCCCGAGCTGCGGGACTATTACCTGATTCAGACTTTGCAAAAGCGGATCAATTTCTCCACGGATAAGCATTCCGGTGTCCTGTACATCGACGTGACCGCGCCCGAGGCCAAACTTTCCAAGGACTTGGCCGATACCCTCATCCTGTATTTGAACAATTACTACCGCAAGCTGGTTTCCTCGAAAAAGACATCCTACCGCGAATTCCTGGAGCAAAGAGTCGGGGAAGCCGAAGCGACCCTGCGCGAAAGCGAAAACCAGCTGCGTTCCTTCAAGGAAAAGAACAGCCTCGCCAGCACGGCGCCGGAACTCATGCTCCTGCAGCTTCGCTTTCAGCGCAACATCCGCATCGATGAGGAGCTGTTTCTTACCCTCCGCAAGGAATTCGAAATGGCCAAATTGGAAGAGCACAAGGATATGGCGGCCGTGGACGTTTTGGACGCGCCGGAACTGCCGCTCTTCAAAACCACCCCGCAGAAACGGAAAATCGTGATGTTCTTTTCCTTCATGGGCCTGCTCGCCGGATCGGTACTGGCATTCGCTTTGGAAAAACGTAAGGACATTATCGCCTTATACCGGGCGGTTTCCAGCCGGCCGGCGTAATCGCGTATGAAAAAAGTCGTCATGTTGCTCATCGGGAACATCAACACCGATGGAAGAGTGCAGAAGGAAATCGCGACCCTGAAGTCGCGGGGATTTTCGGTCACCTTGATCCAATGGTCTTTCACCGGGGCCAAGGCCGATCGTGAACGCCTCGGGATCGAAATCATCGATTATCCCCATCTCCTGGTCAAAAGCGCCGCGATCAATTTCCTGCGCCAGATAACCTTCAATTTCTTCGCGCTGAGGCATCTCAAAAGCCTGAAACCGGACATCGTCCAATGCAACGATTTGAATACGGTCATCGCCGGCGCCCTGTTCCGCCGTCGCGCGCGGGTCATTTACGACGCCCACGAGCTGTTTCCGGAATCGCAGGAGGGACCGCGCAAATTCATCTGGTCGTGGCTGGAAAAAATCGTGGTCCCCGCCTGCCACGCGTATATCCAACCGGAAAAAAACCGGCGCGCCTACTTCGCCAAGAAATTCCGCATTCCGGAAGCGCGCATCGCCCTGGTCGAGAATTTCCCCACCGGGAAATACGCCTTCTCGGGCCGTAACCGCCTCCGGGAACGGTTGGACATTCCCGCCGAAAAAACCATCGTGTTGTATACCGGCGTACTGGGCCAGGGGCGGGAAATCGAAAACATGATCGAGGCCATGCGGCTCCTGGACCAACGCTTCATCCTGGTCCTGCTCGGCCCCACTTTCAAAGGATACGACGCCACGCTCGCGGCGTTAGTGTCCAGGCTCGGTCTTGCGGAGCGGGTAAAATTCCACCCCGCCATCCCTAACGCGGAAATGATGGACCATATCCGGTCCGGCGATATCGGCTTGGTCTTCTACAAGAACACCAACCTGAACAATTACTGGTGCGCCTCCAACAAACTCTACGAGTTCATTTATTGCGGCAAACCGGTCATCACCAACGATTATCCCGGACTTAAGGAAGTGGTCGAAAAAAACCGCCTGGGCGCCTGCCTGCCCGAATCCTCCCCGGAGCGCATCGCCGCAGCCGTGAAGGAGGTCTCCGAATTCCCGGCCCTTCCCACGGGCTCGCGGGATTACGTGTGGGAGGGGCAGGAGGAAAACTACCTGGGGCTTTTCGGCTAGGCCGGAGACGCCATGAGCTCCCTCGCGGCCCCGACCGGTCCCTTGGTTTCCGCCGCCCCACGCGCGCTCCGTCGCGAACGGCGCATCCGGTTTTGTGTCAACCTGCTCATCTTCCTGAGCTTTTTCCAGAATGGCCTGACCATCCTGGTCAACGTGAAGTTGCGCATGATTGGATTCGTGATCCTCGTGCTCTTTTTCTCCAAAGGCTTGTTCATAAAGGGCGAGCGGCTCCGCGCCTTCGAAAAGGCGATGCTCACCTGGTTCGGCACCGGGGTGCTTTCCGGCCTCTTCGATTTCCGCTTCGGCCTGGACGGGCAGGTGGCCTATGCCTTGGTTTACAACTTGATCTCCGAATTCGGCTGGATCATGGCCTACTTCGCGGGACGCTATGCGGCATCCCAAGGCGTGGACTTCCGCCGCGTAATGAAATGGACCCTGATTTTCGGATTGGTCCTGACCGCCGTCGCCATCGTGGAAAAATTCACGCATGAATACCTGGAGCTTTACCTCCTGGCCACGTCGAACAACGCCTTCCTGCTGGAAAACTACAAGACGGTATTCCACCGCGGGTACGGCTTCGAAGAAAGCGCCTACCGGTGCATGTCCTTCGTCCTCGAGTTCATCGCCTTCAGTTATCTCTGCGGAGTGCTGGCGCTGGCCTTTTTGATTTTCTTCCTGGAATACCGCAAACTTTGGTACCTGATCGGCCTCCTCACCTCCATCGCGGCCTTGTTCTTAACGCAATCGCTGTCCTCGCTCGCGGCTTTTTCCGTATGCGCCCTGATTTATTTGCTCGGGATCAAGCGCTTGAAGTTGGCGAACTTTATTTACCTGGGATTGGCCGGCGGAATTTTCCTCGCGGCCGTCTCGTTCCAAAAAGACGGTCCCAGCCCGTTCGAAGGAATCCAAGGGCGTCTCAGCGGCGTATTCTCCGGCAAGGACGAAGGATTGCTGATTCATTTCCATGAATTCCAATACAGCGTCATCGACAATTTCACCGTCTTCGGGAAGGGATTGGGCACGGCGGATTTCCTGCACGGCCAGTTGCCCAGGGCGGTGGAAGAGGAAAAGCACACCACGGTGGAACACGAGTATTACCGGCTTATCTATGAAGTGGGCGGAGTGGGTTTTCTGATCTACCTGGCCGCCTTGTTTTTTTCGGTCCGGGAGTCGCTGCGCGTTTTCCGCGCCGAAACCGATCCGTGGCGCAAAGGCGCGGCGGCTTTGATCGTCCTGTGGTTCCTGCAGAACATCCTGGTGGGTTTCGCGCATCGATCGTTGCCGACATACGAGTCTTCGATATTCCCCGCCCTGTTGTTCGGATATCTTTGCTTCACGGTCGCCAAGCCGGCTAACCCTTTGGGGGAATAAGATGGGTACGCATCGCTTCCACGCCCTGACGGCCGCCTTGTTGAGCGCCGGGATCGGGCTCGCCTCCTCCCAGTCGCATGCGGCGGTCGCCTACCATTTCGCCGCGGATGGCGACGACGCCTTGCCGGCTGCGGCCGCCACCCACGCGGCTACGCCTTGGCGCAGCCTCGCCAAACTCGACTCCCTGGTTCTGTTTCCCGGCGACAGCGTTTTGTTCAAACGCGGCGATACCTTGGCCGGAACCGTGCGTGCCCGGTTTTCCGGGAAAAAGGGACGGCCGATTTACTATTGCGCTTACGGGCAAGGAAATCCTCCGGTAATTTCGGGGTCGCTGCGAATCACCGGTTGGAAAAGCTTCCGGGAGTCCCTCCAGGTAGCGGAAGCGCCTATGCCCATCCGCCAGCTTTTCCTGGACGGCAGGCCGATGACCTTGGCCCGCACGCCCAACCGGGGCTATTGCCCCATCGTCTCCGCGGTCGATGATCGGACCTTTCGCCCGCGCGACTCCTCCGGCTCCATGTGGGGCCGTTCCGGCAAATGGCCGGGCGCGGCCCTGCATATCCGATCGCAACGGTTCTCCCTGGACGCGCGCCGCGTGTTGCGCTACGACGCCGACTCCGCGTTTTTCATCCTGGACCGAAGCGCGAATTACCGTCTGAAACCGGGACAAGGGTTCTTCCTCAACAACTCGCTCAGCGCCCTGGATACGGCGGGAGAATGGTTTTATGATTCGTCCGCCACCAAGGTTTACGCATCCTGGCCGTCCCGCGAAAACGGCGCCGCGCATCGCCTGGAAGGATCGGCTTTCGACTACGGGTTCGCGGCCCGCGGTCAAAAATGGCTCCAGGTGCAGGGCTTGCATTTCCGCTTTCCGTCGATCTCGGGGTTGTTCCTCGACTCCGCCGAGCATGTCGAAATCCGGGCCTGCGCCGTATCCTATCCCGGAGCCGAAGGACTGAGCCTGGCCGGAGGCGGCTTCCTGGTCGAGGCGAACGACGTCGAAGGTGCGGTGACTTCGGGAATCCGTTTGGACGGGTCCCGCTCGTCGATCCAGGGAAATACCGTCCGCCACACGGGCGACCCGGATCGAATCGGACTGCGGGGTTTCGGCGGCGGCTGTTGCCGCGGAAACGGAATCGAATTCTACGGTCCGCAGAACCGGATTTTTTCGAATCAGATCATCGCTTCGGCCCAAAACGGAATCCGCTTCGAAGGCGCCGACGCCATCGTCGAGGGCAATATCGTCGATTCCTCCTGCCTCCTCACGGATGACGCAGGCGGCATTTACCGGTGGGCGGCGAGTTTTACCGATCCGAACGGCACGGGGGGAGCCATCCGCAACAATCTGATCCTCAATACCATCGGCAACGCGGACGGAACCGGCGACAGCGCCACGTCGGCGCAGGGAATTTATCTGGATGATTGCACCCGCGACATGAAGGTGGAAGGTAACACGGTCGTCAACGCCGACATCGGAATCTACCTGCACAATACCCGCAATATCCGGGTCTATAAGAATACCTGCTACCGGAATCGGACCGTCCCTTTGTATTTGAAGCGTGACTATCTGGAAAAGGAGGAGATGTTCGGCAACGAGGTCGCCGAGAATGTTTTTTCCCCCCAGCGCACGGACTCGGATTGCAGCCGCGAGAAAATCCACGGCGTAACCAACTCGCGTCCGTTGGGAAAGTACCGCTCCAATTCCTGCCTGACGAAACCGGGAGCCTCCTTGCGGATCCAACCGGCCGAGTGAGGCGGGGGCGCTCCTCCGCGCCGATGGCCCGGTAAGGCTTTTATTAATATTTTCCTGGCTAAAGCGGGTTCCGTGACATTCGGGGGTGCGCCCGGCAGCCATTTACCATCGCTAGGGAATAATGATTTGCACACATAATGCCGACTGGTCCCTGGTCACCCGCACACGCCTTAAATTAGGCGGGCGGGATTCAAACCTTCCGCTTACCGCAAAACCCGTATCTCCAGGTTAGGATGACTCCTGCGCCCATCGTTCTCTTCGTATACAACCGGCTGCCGCACACCCTGCGGACGCTGGAAGCGTTGCGGCGCAACCCCTTGGCCAGGGATAGCGAACTGACCATCTTCTCGGACGGTCCCAAGCGGGAAAGCGCCGCGCCCCAGGTGGCGGAATTGCGCGCCGCGTTGCGTAACGTGCAAGGATTCAAGCGCGTCTCCCTCGTCGAGCGCGAAAAGAACATGGGCCTGGCCAATTCCATCGTCACGGGCGTCACCGAAATGGTGAACCGGCACGGTCGCGTGATCGTATTGGAAGACGACATGGTCACTTCGCCGCATTTCCTGGCTTACATGAACGGAGCGCTGGACCTCTACGCAGACGATGAAAACGTGATCAGCGTCGCGGCTTATATTTTTCCGGTCCGGCGCACCCTTCCCGATTCGTTTTTCCTGAAAGGGGCGGATTGCTGGGGCTGGGCCACCTGGCTACGCGGCTGGAGCCATTATGAGCCGGACGGCCGCAAACTCCTGGCGCAATTGGAATCCCGGCGGCTGATGCGCGCCTTCGATATGGACGGATCCTACCCGTATACGCGCATGCTCCGCGATCAAATCGCCGGCAAGAACGATTCCTGGGCCGTTCGTTGGTACGCCGCCGCCTTTCTCAAGGACAAGCTGACCTTGTATCCGGGCGTTTCCATGCTGAAAAACATCGGCAATGACGGCGACGGGACCCACAGCACCAAGACGGACGTATTCGACGTGGAATTGGCCTTGAAGCCGGCCGCGCTGATGCGACTGGCGGCTGCGGAAAACCAGGAGGCGCGCCGGGCCGTGCGCGATTATTTCCACCGGACGCGGAATACCCTGCCGGCGCTGTTTCGGCGGGCGTGGCGGAAACTGCGCAAACGTTGATCGGGCCGGCTCCGGCGCCGGACACGAGCGGAAACGAATCGCTCGGAATCAACCTTTAGGATCAAGTCCCAGTTTTACGGCCACCTCGTCGAAGATTCCGGAAGCGCAGCGGGCGTATTCCTTCGGAGTCCACTCCGCCACCTTGGCGCGGCCGTTGGCGATGAGGCGCGCGCGCAATTCCGGGTCGGAGTGGACTTTCCAAACGGCGGCGGCGATGTCCCGCTCGTCGCGCGGATCAAAGGTAACCCCGGCGTTACCCACCTGTTCCGGGAGGCCGGGCATTTTGGAGGTGATGACCGGGCAATCGTTGGCCCATGCCTCCAGATAAGGGATGTTGCTGGGGCCGAAAAAGGTGGGCATCACCAGGGCCTGGGCCATGCGGTACAAGGGATACATGTTCTCGTCCGAAACGTAACCCAGGAAACGGACCTGGTCTTCCAGGCCCAGCTCCGCCCGCAGCGCCACCAGGCGTTCGTATTCCCCGCGCTGGCCGCCCGCAAGCAGCAAGGGCACGCGGAAGCCTTTCTCGTTCCTCAATACACGGATGGCCCGCAGGAGCCGCGCGTGGTTTTTGTGCGGCCAGAACACCGCGCCGTAAAAAAGGTATTCCCGCGGCAACTCGTAGAGCTTGCGGACCCGTTCCAGATCCGCGTCGGTCACCGGCGGCAGAAGGTGGGTGGGCGCCAAATGGGGCAGGGAGTAGACGCGATCGGCCGGCGGCTGGTAGGCGCGCAGCACGTCCAACCTTCCGGTTTCCGAATCCGCCAGGATGGCGTAGGCCCTGGGAACCGCGTTGCGGTACATGTATTCGCGCCGGGAGAATTCCCCGCCGGCGTACACTTCGGGAAACTCCGGCTGCCACAGGTGCTGCAAATCATGAATGGGAAATATGCCGGGGTAAGGCCATAGGAAGGATTGGACGGACGGCTTGACGTAGAGCATCATGTCGACTTTCGCGTTCTTCACCTGGGAATAGGCGGGAAGCACGGGCAAGCGCTTGCGCCATCCGAGTTTGGCCAAGTACATAAGCGCCGCCTCGATGCCCAGGCGGAGGATGAGCGCGCGGCGGGGCAAGGGCACGACGCGCCAACGCGGATTGTTTATGACCAGGGGAAAAGGCATCAAGGTGGCGGCGAAAACGGTGTAACGGTGATGCTCGGGGCCGTGCGCCTCCAGGCATTGCACCAGCCGTACGGCGTACTGGTAGAGCCCACCTTGGTTGCGGCGCGCGTTGAAAAAAATACCGATGTTCAGGATGGGTCTCTCCCCGGAAACGGATGGGTCTGGTTGCGACGGAAAAAATAGAAAGGAATCGTTCGCTGCCGTTCCGCCCCAGGCTCCGACCCACGGAGACAGAACTGTCCGGGAATGCTAAATTGGCCGTCGACACCGAACCTCCGGACTCCGCCGCCAGGCCGTCCGGCCCTTCTGGAGAAAACGCGCATGAGCATCGCAATCATCACCGGTTCCGCCGGTCTTATCGGATCCGAAGCCGTCCGTTTTTTCGCCCGCAAGGGGTTGCAGGTGATCGGCATCGACAACGACATGCGCAAATTCTTTTTCGGCGCGGAAGCGTCCACGGATTGGAACCGTAAGAAGCTGGAAGCGGAGGTCAAGGGATACATCCATCACAATATGGACATCCGCGACGCCGAGGGGATCAAATCCTTATTCGGAAAATACGGGAAGGACATCTCCCTCATCATCCACACCGCCGCCCAGCCCTCGCACGATTGGGCCGCGAGCGATCCCTTTTCGGACTTTACCGTGAACGCCAACGGCACCCTGAACATGCTGCAGGCCGCGCGGGAGAATTGCCCGGAGGCGGTTTTCATTTTCACTTCCACGAACAAGGTATACGGCGACCTGCCCAACTTCCTTCCACTCGTGGAAAAGGAAAAGCGCTGGGAAATCGATCCCGTCCACCGTTACAATCCCGGCATCGCCGAGGACATGAGCATCGATCAGAGCAAACACTCCCTGTTCGGCGCCTCCAAGGTGGCGGCCGATGTGCTGGTCCAGGAATACGGCCGATATTTCGGGATGAAGACCACTGTGTTCCGGGGCGGCTGCCTCACGGGCCCCAACCACAGCGGTACGGCTTTGCACGGCTTCCTGGCCTATCTTATGAAATGCGCGGCCACGGGCGCCAAATACACGATTTTCGGGTATAAGGGAAAGCAGGTGCGGGACAATATCCACAGTTCGGACCTCATCTCTGCATTCGATCAAGTGTTCCAGAAGCCCCGCGTGGCCGAGGTTTACAACATCGGCGGCGGCCGCGAAAGCAATTGCTCCATGATCGAAGCCATCGATTTGTGCGAAAAAATCACCGGGAAAAAGATGAATTACTCCTATTCGGAGGACAATCGCAGCGGTGATCACATCTGGTATATCAGCGACCTGGCCAAATTCAAGGGGCATAATCCGGAGTGGAAACTGCGCTACGACGTGCCGCGCATCCTGCAGGAAATTTTCGACTTCAACCGGGAGCGCTGGTCGCATTGACCGCCGTCCCCCGTCGATGATCAATCTCGGAAAATTCCCCATCTTGGGCGTGAACGTACACGCCGTCGATTACGCCCATGCAGTTGCCGCCATCGCCAGCGCCGCCGCCGTCGGCAAGCCCTGCTCCGTCAGCGCCTTGGCTGTACACGGCGTGATGACCGGGTTCCAGGATCCCGTGCATTCCCGCCGCCTCAACGGCCTGGACTTGGTGGTTCCGGACGGCCAGCCGGTGCGCTGGGCGTTAAAGTGGCTGCATGGCAAGGCACTGCCCGATCGCGTCTACGGACCCAACCTGACCCTGTTCACGGCCAAGGCCATGGCCGAGCAAGGCTTGCCCGTTTACCTCTATGGCAGCACGGCCCCGGTGCTGGAAAAGTTCGCCGCGAACCTGAAGGCCAAATTCGACCTGCGGATTTCCGGGATGGAGCCTTCCAAATTCCGAAGACTGGATCAGTCCGAGCGTGCCGCCTTGGTCGCCCGCATCAAGGCTTCCGGCGCCAAGGCCGTATTCGTGGGCCTTGGCTGCCCGCGCCAAGAGGTTTGGGCCTTCGAATATCGCGAGGCGTTGAGCATGCCGATCCTGGCGGTGGGCGCGGCGTTCGATTTCCATGCCGGGACTTTGCCGCAGGCTCCGGCCTATCTGCAAAAGCGGGGCCTGGAATGGCTATTTCGCCTGGTCCAGGAACCCAAGCGCCTGTGGCGTCGATATTTAATCCTGAACCCGCTCTACCTGTGGAACGTGGCGCTGCAATTCACCGGCCTTTCCCGCCGTGCGCCCCTCCCGCCAGATGGGACCGAAAAAATCGAATCTTACGGGTAATGATTTTTCCGAACCCTCTCCCGTCCTACCCGGTTTGACCCAATTGAGGTAGGACGAATCCGGATGAATCCCATCCGGAACGGCAATCCGAAGGTATCCCCCAGTTTTCAAATATCGGTAGCATATTTCGGCTACTCGCTTAGCCTGGCCCTTGGTCCGATACTCCCAGACATGTTCGGCCGGAATGGCCTGAATCGAATTGAGGGTGAAAAAGGCCTGCCAATCCTCGTTCTTCAGCACGTTCAGGAATTCTACGTCGGTGGACACCCGGTTTTTTTGGCCGCGTCCGCTGGTTCCGATGGTAATACGGCGGCAATCCCTACCGGCAAGGCGCATCAACCGGGCCCGGCCCAAGGTCACCCTCACTGGGATTGACGGGTTTAGCTTGCGCGGATTTCCTGGGTAACATGCATGATACCTAGGATAAGCGCTTGGGAATTCCGCAAGAGGGATGGGGCGACATTTGCCGCTCAAAATATTAGAGTGCGGGGCGACGATGGGACGGAATTCCTTGCGGCGATGGCCGGCGGCCGTAGGGGGTGTTTGGGGTTTTCCCTAAACCAGAATCACGCGTGCCGGGTATTTTCCGGCGGGAACTTTGCCGACCGGAAACCGCCCCGACCTTGGAATCAAAGAAACGGGTTCTTCGGTAAAACCGAGACCCGGTATCCGGACTTCCGCAAGTTTTCCCGCAAACCCGGCGAAGGCAAGGATTTCAAGGCGACCACGCAAGCGAGCCCATGGTTCATCAGTCCCAGCGCGCATAACACATCCTGCACAGCGATTCCCAGCCGTAAGATTTGAGTTCGGAGGGACAGGGGCCGGAACTCACCGCCGAGCCTCGGATGATAAAAGTCGTTGAAAGGGCGATAGACAACGCAAGGATAATTCATCGCCGTCATCATCTTTTTGATTTCGCGGATCTCCAATCGGAAAATGAAATTGCCGCTGGATTCAAACTGCGTGGAGACGTCCCGGCGGATGATTTTTTTCACCAGGTTCTTGAACCTGTCGAATAGCCGCGGAGGACCGTCGCAGGGTTCGATCAACACGACGCCCTTGCGCGCCGCCCGGACCATTTCATAGAAAGCGATTGCCGGCCGGGGAAAGTGATGGTAGGCTTCCTTGCACAAGGTAAAGTCGACGGATTCGTCGTCCGCCGTCAGGGATTCCGCGTTTTCGACGCGATAATCCGCGATATACCCCAAGTCGCGAGAGGTCTTCAGTGTCGCATCGGAAATGCTGGTGGCCAAAGCCTGGACGCCCCTGCCGGAGAGGTAATACGCATCCGATCCGTGATTGCCGTCACCGATGGTCATCCATTCCGCTTCCGGAAATTCGCTGATGAAGGGTAAAACAAGATCCAACATGCGGCGATGCCGCCAGGCGTCGTTGCTGCCGGGACGGGAAAAACAGGAAGGCAAGCCGACAACCTTGGCTTCGTCCTCAGCTTGCCGGGAATAGCTTTTTCGGATATTCTGAGTAACATGCATAGCACCTAAGATAGGCGCATGTCGTAACCGGGAAAGGGATGTCGCCAAGATCCCCGCTCGAAAGATTAGAGCGGACGGAACGCCGGATTGGCGAAACCATTTCGGCGCGGGGAGGCGACAGGAGCTGTGTTTGGAATGACGCCTAAGGATCGATCACGCGTGCCGGGTATTTCCCGGCGGGAGCTTAGCCGTGTCAATCGATGCTCCTAGAATGTGCCGCTAAGGCACCGGCGGATACGTATACACCGCGGGCTTTTCCTCCGCCCGCGGCGATTTCAAATCGTAATAGGAGACCACCACGATATTGGTGTCCACCACGGCGCAGGCGAAACGGTTCCCATGGGTGGCGAGCGGCGGAACCAAGCTCCACTTGTTCTCGGGACGCCGGTACATCGCCACGACGATATGATCCGTAGCCGTCTGGAACAACCCATAGAGGTTCCCGCCCATAACCTGGAAGGAATAATCCGTGTAGGCGGGCAGCGCCGGCAGGGACGCTCGATAGTCCACCGTGTTCCCTTCCAACAGGAAGGTCATCACCTGGCGCTGGCTGAAAAGCAGGTTCAGGGAATTTTCGAAGGTCGCCATGGGCGTGACGTCTTCGGCGGGCAACCCCGTGCTGATGACGGACCACTTATTCCCCGCGAAATCATATTCGCTGAGGGTGCGATACCCGGTCTTGAACAACCGATCGTTTCCGGTGATCAAGCCGGCCTGGGCGATGGTATAGGGCGGCGCAAGCGTGGACCAGGAATCCGCGGCCGGATCGTAGGCCTCCATGGAAGAGGCCAAATAGGCGCCCGTCGTCCCATGCTCATGGGTGGTGATTTGCCCGTCGTAAACCACCACCTTGCCGTTGACGGAAAGGGTGGGCACGGCGGTCAGCGGCTGGCGATGGACCCGCAGCGGCGCCTTAACCGTCCATGCGTCGGCGGTGGGATCATAGGCATAGAAAGAACTGTCCGATGCCAACCAGATTTTCCCTTCCAGGACGACAGGGTTTCCCAAGACGGGAGCTTCCGCCCGCTTGGACCAGGAATCCGTCGTGGGATCGTAGACGTTCATCGCCGGATGCGATTCCTGTCCCCGGCTACCGAATACGTAGGCCTTGCCGTCCAAGGCGAGCATCGGCATATCGACGGGGAATTTTCCTGCCCGCGCATAGGCCGGCCAGGGGCGATCCGCTCCGCGCGTCCAGGTCACGGCGAGCAGGGCCGTATCGGCCGTCCACACGCCACCGGCCGCGTCGGTAATCCGCGCTTCGAATCCAAAAAGTCCGGGTTTCAACGGCGCGATCCAATCCAAGGTGTCGGATCCCGTTTGACCGGACAAGGTCTTTTCCCGCAGCGGAGCATTCAGGGAATCCGCTTTCCACGTCACATGCACGTTACCCAGGCTGGCGTTGCGGAAGCGCGCGATGAGCCGGAAAGGCCTCCCTACGCTGACCATGTTTTCCAAACTGCCGCCCACTTCCAATCCGATGAAGGTCCGGAGGGTGGCGGGCGAAACGGCCTGTAACTCCGCGGTCGCGAAGGTTTCGCCGTATTTGCCGTTGCTGGCCAGGACGGCCACGCGATATTCCCAAGCTTGCGGCGGTTCGTCCGGGCTGCGTAGCGCCCAATGCAGGGTGTCGGCATAGGCCGTATCCAGGATGCGGAAGGGATTGATAGGCTGGGTCGACAGCGTCCGGGTCAGCAGGGTATCGCGATACACCACGTAGCCGAGCAGGTTGGGATAATCGCTCCGATCCCAGGTGATCTTCGCCACGCCGGAGGCCGTGTCATACGCGACGCGCACGCCCGTAATCACGGGGATATCGGTATAAACGGGCCGCAAGGTGTCCGCCAATACGTTCACAATCCCGCCCGACACGGTGAACCGCGTATACAGGGGCGTATAACCCGCAATCGTCGTCGCCACGCGCGCGGCGTAGATTCCCGCCGCCAAACCGTCCATCCGGAAGCGGCCCGCCGCGTCCACGTTGGCGTATACCGTGGTGCCCAGCAATTGCACCGTGGCGGTGGCGGGATTATGGTTGGGCTGCAGTCGCACCACGCCCGTAAGCGACCCGGGGGCGCCCAGCGTGTCGGAGGCCAGGCGGGAACCGGCGTCGGTCAGGACGACGGAATCCTGGTAGGCTACCAGACCGTCCTTGCTTGCCAGGATATTGTATTGTCCCGCCGGAATGGCCGCGACGTTAAAACGGCCCCGCGCGTCGGTTTCCAATTTGTAAACGGCCGCGGCGGATGCCGCCGCCTTGGACTGGGCGGGTTGAGGATTGAACGATACCGGCACGACGCGCACTTCCGCACCCACGGCCGGTTTCCCATCCGGCTCGAATACCATGCCGACGTTCACCTCGTTCTCCACCTCCGTCCCCGCGACGCGATCGTTCCCGGAATTGCACCCGGTCAGCGCAATCGTCGCCAACATGCCGGCGCACAACGCCGCAGGTCCGAACCTGAACCTGTTCATTAGCCCTGTGAATAGGATGCGCGGCCGGTGTTGCATGGAAGTTAGGGGCCCTTGGGGATGGGGTAAACAAAAAGATGCGGGTTATACTTTCCGGAATCATCGTTCGTATAACCTTGGTGCCAATCCGGATTGACGAATGAGGAGATATAAAAATTATCACCGAGCGTGACGGTGCTCAAATACTCCCCGTCGACGCCTTGGATTCCCGGGAGTTGTCGCCAATTATTTCTATCCGGGTCAAATTCATACACATGGATTTCCATGGAGTGCCCAATCGCCGATTGTTGGCCCTGGAAAAAATAGAGCCTCCCGTTGTTGGCCTCAAATCCACAGCTCTGCGCGTAGAGGATGTTTTCAGGGAAGTTAAGGCCTACGTTCCAAGTATTTTTCGTGATGTCGTACCATTCTATTTGTGGCCGACTTCCGCGACGGACGGCATAGCAAAAGATCTTTCCCATGGAATTCGCCACAATTCTTCGCTCACCCTTGGTCGACATTATCGAAAGCTCGCTCCAAGCATCCAGTCCAAGATCATAACTGAATACTGTACTATCGTAATAGTTTTGATCGTTAAATAGGTAAACCTTTCCATCCACCGAGGTTATGGTTGGAAATGCAGTGAGTTGCTGCGGGCTGTTTTTTCCGAGTTTCCAGGCGCCCGCAATCGGATCGAAAATCTCCACCGTAGTCGAATTGTTCGATTTATAATCTTGGATTCCCATTCGGATTAACTTTCCCTGACACTCGACTGCGACTGGAAAAAAGCGATCATAATCGAAAACATATGGATAAAATGGCTCAGTTTTCCACTTATCTAGGGAGGGGTTATATTCCACGAGCGGGTCCGCGCTGCCTGTGACATAGATTTTACCTCCCATGGTAATGGGAACACCCAGACTACCGGAAGGCGTTAATACTTTCCACTTATCCAATTCGGGATCGTATTCCGTAAAAGCATCGTAGGGATGAGAACCAAATCCCCCATAGGCGTAGATTTTTTTCCCATCCGTCGCCAATGGCAGGCCTAAGTCCTTAAATAAATAGGCGTGCGCGGCAAACGGCCGTGGTTGGCTGCGAAACGCCGGCGACAAAAAAATCCTCGTCGTATCATAACTCGAAATTCCGTCATCGTCCGTAACACGCAGGATACAGGTTAAAGTGTCGCCCGCCGAGTCCGGAGCGGTGATGTCCATCTTCCCGTCCGGAACCGTCACGTAGGCACCTTTGCCGCCCACGTCCCACGCAAATTCCACCACCCTGCCGATTCCATCCTGGCCCGTTCCCGATAACGTGAACTTTTTTCCGGTTTGGCAGAACGTGTCGCGAATGCCGGCGTTGGCGGACGGGGCGTCCAATTCGATGTCCAACCGGATGGAATCGCGCCAGGTCGCGCCGCCCTCGTCGAGAGCCTCGAGGGTCACCCAACGCGTTTCCGGCTTATCCGCCGCCACATAAATCAAGGTGTCGGTCCCGCGGCGGCCCTGGCCATCGGCCGTGCGGACCGGAGCGACGCCGCCGTCCAAGCTCCAGCGCAAGGACTGAACGCTGCGCATGGAACAGGTATAGCTGGCGGCCACCTTGACTGAGTCCTTAATGGAAAACCGCCCGGCCTTGCCGCCCAGCGCCTGGAATCTGAAATAGGTGCGCACCAAAGAAGGCGGTTCTGCGTTCACGGGCACAGACTCGTAGGTTTGGCCCATGTCGCCGTTTTTCGCCTGGACCGCTACCCGGTATTCCACCTTTTGTTCGACATCGGCCTGGACGGAGGTACCAAAAAAAGGGGTCGGAGGAAACACCGTGTCCCGATAAACCGTGTCCGTGATCCGTGAGCGATTGAGTTTCGTGGTGGATAAATCAGCCGTGTTCGCCGCATCACGATAGATGACATACCCGAGCAAACTGCGGTACCGCGATTTGTTCCAGGTCAGCGTGGTGACGCCTCGCAAGGTGTCGTACGTCGCCGTGATGTTCAATACGGTGGGAATGCCTTGGTACGGTGGCCGCAGTGTGTCCTTGCGATCGGTCCTCGCTCCGGCCTTGATGTTGAAGCCCGTGAACAGGGCCGAGTAGTCCGAAAGGCTGGTGGTGATTACGGCGGCGTAGCTACCCGCCGCCAAGCCGCCGATTTCGAAACGGCCGTCCTCGCCGACATTGGTGTAGACCGTGGTTCCCAATAGCTGGACCAAGGCGGAGTTGGAATTGTGGTTCGGCTGCAACGCCACGATGCCGGATAGCGTGCCGGGCGCGGCCAAAGTATCGCTCTTAATCGTCGCGGGACCGTCGTTGACGCGCACGGAATCCTGTAATGCCACAAAATCGCCTTGCGCCGAAAAGACGTTGTATTCGCCCGCCGGAACTCCGGTCAAATCGTATTTGCCGTCCGCATTGGTTTCCAACTTGTAAATTCCCGCCGCCTCCTTGGCCAAGCCCGGCTTGGGGTTGTTGTCCACCGGTACGAGTTGCACGCGCGCTCCCGCCGCCGGAGTCCCGTCGGGCCGGAAAATCCTGGGCCCCGCGCCGCTGCCGGAATCTCCCGTGGGCGCGACCTTGTCGGTTTGACACGCGAAGAAAACCAGCGACAGGCAAAGGCCCAGTTTAAGCAGTGGATTGCACGGATTCATTAGCGGATAGTTCGCGGGCATGGAAGTTAGGGGCCTTTGGGGATGGGGTATAGGAATAAAGGAGGGGCGTCGACCTGCGGCGTACGGGATGTTATGCCCTCCCAATAACTTCGGTTATCCTCCAGACGCATACAGGAGGAAATCACGAACGCATCGCCCAGCACGGTCGAATTCAAATACGTTCCATCCGAAAATCTTATCGACGGAAGCGACTTCCAAACGCCCGTATCAGGATTGAATTCGTAGACGTGAATTTCGTTGGACTTTGAAGGCGCTGTGTTTTGGTAAGTATCCCTTATGACCCGTCCATGGTTATCAGTCAGGTTAATTAAATGGGCTTGGAAAAAATAGAGCTTTCCGTTGGCGGACTCAAATGTGTTCTGTCTGTATATTAAATTCTCCGGCAATTCCGGTCCGGTATGCCAAGTATTGGTGGCCGCATCAAGCCATTCAATATTTGGATTAGGAATTGAATAATTATCCATAAAAACAAATAGCCGATTATTCGAATGCCCCAAAATACGTCGGGTTCCCCGTTGGGGCATGTCCATTTCATGAGTCCATTCATTATTTCCGGGGTCATACTGCCCGTCTCATTGATATGGCTACACTCCGATTACATATCTGACATGTCTTTCCCGAAAGAAAGCCATAACTCTTGCAGGCATTTTTTGTAGTGAACGCATAAAACCCATAACTTTATTTTCC
>JADGQO010000043.1 GCA_017881725.1 Fibrobacteria bacterium | reverse complement strand
TGACTAACTGCACGAATCCGTAACTGAGCCAAAGCCTCTCGATTCATTTTCCGGGCATCATTTTTCTTCACACATAAAATATAATCAAAATTGGATTATGTAACAATATCAATGAGACGGGCAGTATTTGACGTTCCGGAGTCATAAAGATTGATTGCCGTTGGAAATAGCGTGGTGGGAATCGGCAATAAAAACACTCGCCCGGCGGGAATGGGCCGCTCCTTTAATCCCGACGGCAATTGCCATCCCACCGATAAATTGTCGCCGCCCGTGGCTTGCTTCATCAGGGCTTCGATGCAGTAGTACTGCCCGGCCACGAGATTGATTGGAGCGCTTTGCTGCGATGTATTGGTAGTCCAAGCTTGATAACCGGTATAGTTCGAAACACTGGCGATCAGATTTTTATTGACTGGATTCGCATCGGTTGAAAGGCGAAGCTCGGCGTTGTCATCCGCGGCAATCCAGAAAGTGTAAGGTCCGGATTGGGGAGCCAGAACCCACCCACTCATTTTGGCACCATAGTTACTGGCTCCATCGTCTTTCGGCCCATCGAATGAAGGGAAAATGGTGGTTGAAGTCGGATTGTCCGGAAAGTTCGGCGCGGATATCAGATTCCCTACCGTGCTGCCCGGAATATTTGCGTATTGCTGGTAAAGGACGCCTCCGGTCCCCGAAAACTGAGTGGCATTTTGCACCACAACAATGTCTTCGAAGGAAAGAGCGCCCGTGCCATCCGTCGTGCTTCCGAATACCTGGATTTGATCCATGCCGCCCTTCCAACTTTGGTTAAGCGCATAGGAGTTGATGCGGTTACTCGGATTGTGATTTCCAACCGTCAAAGTGGGGGAAACATTCGTGCCCACCGGACCGGCATTATAAGTGTTGTTCACATCCAGTTTGGGCGAAGTCCCATTGCCTCCGAAGTAGTAGCTGATTTGCCCCGAGGAAACCGTGCTGTTATAGGTGACGGCGAAAAAGATCCAGTTATTGAACCCGCCATCCGGATCCACTGGAATTTTTCCGATCGAACTATAATCCGAGGTTCCGCCCGTCTGATCATTCCATTGGTTGACACCCATTCCCAAGGATCCATCCGCATGCATGGCCAGATCCACGCCCTGCCCCAGGCTCACATTGTTGTACCAGGAAATAATGCGGTTGCCCCCATAGGCCGTAGCAGCGGACTTGCAATTGAGCCACCCCGTTATCGTGAATGATTTCAGTCCCTGAAGCCCGTATGTACCCGTTAAATCCACATGGTAGGAAGTGTCCGAGGTGGATCCGAAATCCAACATGGACACGCCGCCGTTCGCCTCAACATTCGTGCTCCAATGCGGGCTGTTGTGGGAAACCACGGGATGGCCGCCCAAGCTTCCCGTATTAGTAGTGGAATATCCGTTATTTTCCTCGAAACCGAATTGAATGATGGGCGGCGGGGCGTTAGCGAATGTGATGGCCGTACCGAGAAGAACGGCAAGGGCGACCTTTGCAAAAATTGTGTTTGAGGTAACCGAGGCTGCGACCCTCTCTTTACAAATGCGGCTCGCAAGAGTCATAAAACCATCCTTCATTGTAGCGTCGAAATTCGGAATTGCGGAAAACGTGGGCTTAAACTACCCCCCCCCCTCTATTTTGTCAAGCACTATTTTTGATGGTGACAGTTTGTCTTATGAATCAAATATTTATTTTTTCGGGTTACGAAAAAAGTTTCCAATAGTATCTCTGATAAGGAAACAAACGTTATCGGCAACAGGCGCACCACGTAACATGCGGGTTACCTAACCCGGTGGAAAAACCCGGAATGGATCCACTACTCGTTTGCCATTCGATTTAAAATTGTTTGGGGAATGTTTGCAATATTATGCGCGGATCGACGCGGGCTCTGGGTTCGCGGAAGGCGGCTCCTGGTTGACCAAGTTGAACCAACCCTGATGCCCGATTTAAAGCGTGGGTGGTCCAGCTTCCAAATACAACCATTCCGCCTACTAATTTCGCTTTACCGAGTCGGGCCAAACTTCGGGCCAAATCAGCTGGGGCGGCCATGTCGCTTGCTCGCTACGGATACGCTTATAGGTTTGAGCCTCCCAGGTACAACCCAAGAGATTGTTGTCATTGTCCCGGACTTCATTCTTCCTTACGGTCTGAAATGAGGTCGCGGTCACATTTCTCTTGAAAAACGAAACGATTCCGAAAGCAGGATCCCAAGCTTGGCTCCACCCTCCAGGGACTCCGACCGTCAAAGGGGTGTAGTCTTTCCTTTCCCCGCCCGACCCGCCCCATTTTACTTGGCTACCGGTGTCAAGGTAAGTGTTCCAGGATTCCTCGGCAATGTTTCCTGCACTGTCAATCGTGCCATCCGGATAATTCCGAATCCGAAAATACACGATTCCATTTGAATGATACACCTGAACATAAAAGGGCAACTTTAATGAGTCTAAACCGGATTCAATGTACATGCCTGGGTTAATTTTTTTGGTGTCAATATCCGGCGGCGAATCGGTGCAGTTAACTAATGAAGAATTGCTTCCGCCATTCGAATTCACCATACATCCAATCACCGTCACCAATGCCATCAAGGCTGAAACGGCCCTCACCTTCGCGCCCAAATTTCCGAAAAGAATCCACGGGACGCCGCGAAAACCACGCGGAATTTCGAATTGGTTCTTATTCATGTTGAATCCGTTCCGTTTGAATCATCCTTCACCACCAGGCCCGATGCCCCCAACGACACGCATTGAGTCGGCACGCCGGAAATCCCGTCACACTCTGTTAAGGTAGACGAAAGGCTTGGACGTCTCCTCGATTGGCATTGTTCCAGGTCAAGATCCTCGGTGGGATCATATCAAAGTTGATTGAGTGTCGGCTGGCGATTTGGCGGAAACTTGGCCGAGTCGCAACAGAACTCACAAGTGGGCGGACCGGCAGACCTGCATATCCAAAGCGAACAGCACCAGGTGATGGGCTCGCTCCGGTATCGGTGGTGAGAATGGGGGGCACTAAACCAGGACCGGCTGCTTGATTGCCGGCGCCAGAATTTCCTTCACGAATTGTGCGAAACTGCGGGGCGGCTTATCCGTGATGGCTTCCACATTGCCGTTCAAGAAATCGCCCCACCCGCGCGCATAGGCGCGCGAATAATCCATCATCACCTGGGCGAACCACTCTCCCATGCCGAACCCACGTATGGCCTCACCGACCGCCTCCACCGGGATGGCATTGTACTTGACGGGCTTGCCGAGGGCTTCCCCGATGATTTCCGCCATGTCAGCGAAGGACAGGGATTCCGGGCCGGTCTGAACGTAAATCTGGCCATGATGGCCGCCGTAAATCCCCAACGACGCCAGGCTGTCCGCCACGTCGCGCACGTCGATGATGCCCATCGCTCCCTCGCCCATGCCCCAGTACATGGCGCCCTGGGACTGTAGGGTCGGCACCGACATCAACAGGTTTTGCATGAAAAAATTCGGCCGCAGGATGGTATAAGGAATCCCCGATTCCATGATCTCCGCGTCGGTCTGGTAATGCAGTTTGCCATTATCCGTGGGCGCATCCGGCGAGGCCCCGATGGCGGAGAGCCGGATGATATGACGCACGCCGGCCCGCACGGCCGCCTGCGTGATCACCGACGCCTGTTTCGCCGCTTCCGGAGACGGAGGCGTGATGGAAATCACGGCGTCCATGCCTTGCAGCGCCGCTTCCAATTTGGCCGCATCGAGAAAGTCGCCCACCACGATCTCCACGCCCTTCACGCACTTAGCTTTCAGTTTTTCGCCCTTGGCCGCATCGCGGACATAGGCTTTTACGCCCACGCCTTTTTTCACCATTTGGGGAATGATTCCGCCCGCCACGTTTCCGGAAGCTCCAGTGATCAACACATTCCTGTCCATACCCCGTCCTTGGTTTTGGTTGTGCTGTAAAGCTAAATAGATTGCGCGGATCGACGCGGCCCCTGGTGCCTGCCGAGCTTCGCCTCGGCAGGCTTGTCGCGGTAGGCGGCCCCCTTGGGGCGCATGCAAAAAAAAGCCATCCCTCGGGGATGGCCGTACCAGGTTCGGGACACGATGCAAACCTGTAGAACTATTTCTTCACTACTATTTTATTTCTTCACCACAATATTCGCCGTCCACACCCGGTTGCCGTCAATGGCCAGCGAAACGATGTAAAGCCCCGGCTGGGCGCGCTTGGCGTTCCACACCGCTTCGTGATCGCCCTGCGATATCAATCCCTTCGCCAGGGTCGCCACCAGCTTACCTTGCGTATCGAAAACTGACAAGGCCACGCGATGCGGTTCATGCAAGTTGTAACGAACCGTCGCCTGCGCCTGCGAGGCATTGTACTGGACCTTGGAGACCGATGCCATCGGCGCATCGCTGTTATTGGATTTCCACAAGGCCAGCGTCGTGCTCCCAAACCCCGCGTCCTGGACGTTTTTAAAGACGGACGCGTCCGCAGTATCCGATGGCCTGCCGGAAGTGATGGCTCCTTCAAAGAAGGTTCCGTTGGACGAATTGCTGTTGTCGCCGCCTATGCCCAGGACGATGCCGCCGTGCAGGCTCCAATGCAGGACGGACGGAAGCGCGCCGTCATACGCCGTGGTCAGGTTACCGGATTGGGCATTGCCGATGCGGATGGCATAGTTCGTCGAACTCGTCTTCAGGATTCCAAACGCGAAATCGATGGCCATGGATAGGTTGTTCGGATTCGCCGGATGTTGATCGCTCAGCGCCCCCCATCCGGGATCCCCCACCTTGGCGCCGCCCGCCCAAACGCCGGCTTCCAAGTCGGCCAAGAACCAAGGGCCGTTGCCCGCGCCCTTGCCCCAGTAGGCGACTCCCAGAAACAAGGCGGCCATGTTGCCCACGCCGCCGTTGCAGTTGTTCGTCGACGCGTTCCCGAAATCCCAACAGCAGGCCGGGCCGCCGCGCTTCCCGTCCGCCACCTCGTAAATGCCCTGCGCCTGGCTGCCGGTGGGCATACCCGCGGCTTTATTATTCCGATATCCGTCTTGAGCCACCATGTAAAGGCCATACGCCTTATGCCCGCCCACCATGATGGAATGTCCCTTCACGTTGGCCTCGTTGTCCGGCTGGGAAGCGGTTCCGGTATAGCATCCCGCCGGGGCTTTGATGAGATCGTTGCCCTTCCCGGATTGATCATAGAGAATGGCGACGTTGCAATTGCCCGTGCCGCAGAACGTATCCTGGACCGCCGCGTTCACAAATCCCCCGATGGCGGGAATGTCCTTGGTCGTTCCATCCGCCTTGCGAACCTGGTAAAGCGGCCCGGTGTAAGTACTCAAAAGCTGCCGCGCCATACTGTAAGCGGCAACGCACGGCGTTGCGGCGGAGCTATAAATATCACACGGGGCAGCCGACGCTGCAATCTGCGACGCCACCAGACCGATGCCGATAGCCAATATTGAACGGATGGGATTCAACCGAAACAATTTCGGCATGCACAGCTCCTTGGAAAAATTAAAAGAAAGCCCCGGAACAGAAACCAGGAAGGAAGGATTCGACGGTTAAGTTAACGGGATTTCCCCGGTTACGCCGAACGAAATTGGCCGCTTAATCGGGTAGGTTTCCCAAAAATCCTCCGGCCTCGGCTAAAATCGGAATTTTTCCAGCGCGCGGATCGACGCGGGCGCTGCGGTCGCGGTAGGCGCACCTCCGTAGGCGCACCATGTAAAGCGGCCCCGGTCGGGACTCGCCCACGTGCGCCTCACTACCCACGAGCGCTTCACGCGCCACGATCACCTCACGCGAGCACGCCTGCCTCACTCGCAAGGGGCGATTAGCGATCAGCGATGCGCGGTAGCGGTCGGATCGACTCGCCCAAACTTCAATCCGGAAAACTCGACGTACTCCTTCCCCTCCGCAACGCCGACATGGTAGCCTTCGTCTTTCCCATAGCTCACGGCTTCCGTGGCGGAGAGAATCTTTAATGGGAAGATCGCGCCATTCCATTTCACCTTCATGAGTCCGTCGCGCGGATCATAGATCAAGTCGAGCATACCGGGATCGCTTTGAAAGGGAGTGATATCCGGATTGAGACCGATGTATCCGCCGGCGCGCTTGCGCCAAATCTCTGAGACCGAATCCTGCGACAACCTTTCGACCAGCCCCAGGGGCTCGCCTCCCACGACGCCGACCACCCATTTCCCATCGTTCACCGGGCGCAGATAAAGGCCGTTACCATGTAGAGGCAAAGGGATGAAACCGGACAAATAATTCCGGACCAGGAAGGTGTCGTATCCGGAAGGGATCAAGGTCACCTTTTTTTTCCCGTCAATCAGGGCGGCCAGATGCGTCCCATCGCGCTTGAGATCCACGGTCCCAATCCCGAAGGCATCCAAATGCATCCCGAATTTCCCGGTCATGGAATCGAGTCGTGCCGGGCTCAAAATCGTTGCCTGGGATGTCCGGGGCCGGGGC
>JADGQO010000007.1 GCA_017881725.1 Fibrobacteria bacterium | reverse complement strand
TTCCTTTCGAAAATTTTTTCCCTGCCCGCGATCAAGCTATTTCTCCGCTTGGACGGCAGCCCACCATTCTTCGCGCACCTTTTCCACCAAGGGCCGGATGGCGGACTCGCGCATGTCGAACGTCAAGCCCGCGCCTTGAAACAGCGACCGTAACCCGCGGGTTCCCCCCAAAGCCAGGCCCTTTTTATAATCCGCGAGGGCGGTCTTCTCGTTTTGCAACGATTTCAGCCAAACCTGCAACGCGCCCAGTTGGGCAATGCCGTACTCGATATAATAGAAGGGAACTTCGAAAATGTGCAATTGCCGATGCCATGAGCTGGCCTGGAATTCCTCTAACCCGGTCCAATCGAGATCGGCCCCGAAGCGCTTGTCCAATGCCTGCCAAACGGAACGGCGCTGGGGTTGCGTATGGCCCGGATGCGTGTACATCCAATGCTGGAAAGCGTCGATGGTCGCGACCCAGGGTAACAGGCGGAATACCTCTTCGTCCTCGATTTGCACCGCGCGGCGGCGGTCGTCCTCGGAATAAAACTCCTGCAAGTATTTCGCGCCCATGCGTTCCATGGACATCGATGCTACCTCGCTGAATTCCATCGGCGCGCCGCGATTGAAACCCAGCGGCATATTGCGCGTGTAGTACAGATGGAAAGCATGGCCGCTTTCATGCAGGAGGGTGAAAACATCCTCGTTCATGCCCACGGCGTTCATGAAAATAAAAGGCAGCCGAACTTCCGGCAAACCGCATTGGTATCCGCCCGGGGCCTTGCCGACGCGGTTTTCCAAATCCATCAGGCCTTTGTCGACCATGTTCTTATAGAACCCATGTAAATCCGGATCCATGCGTTCAAAAATTTTACCGACGCCTTCCACCAAACGTTTGGAGTCGACGAAGGGTTTCAACGGAGGCCGCCCCAGCGGATCGCAACCCATATCCCACGGGCGCAAGCGCGCGAGCCCCAATTTTTCCTTGCGGTACTCCAATGCCTGCCGGTACACGGGCACCACGGCCTTCTCCACGCTTGCATGGAACTGCGTGCAATCCTGCGCGGAGTAATCGGTGCGATGGTTGGCTTTGAAACTATAATCGACGTAATCCTTCAGCCCCAGATTCCGGGCCACCTGGTTACGCAAAACAAACATCTCGTCGAACAGGTCGTCGAGTTTTTGCCGATCGCGCATCCGCCGTTCGGCGGACTTCATCCATGCTTTTTCACGAATCGCCCGGTCGCTGCTTTGCAAAAAGGGGCTTAACTGGGAAAGGGTTTTGGTTTCCCCATTCCATTCCACCGTCATCTCACCGCAAATCTGCTGATACGCTTGCGACAATTTGGACAATTCCGTATGCAGCGGGATATTGGAGTCATGGAACAATTCGATGCTGGTATGCAGCGCGTCCAGCCAAATCCCGTATTCTTCCTTAGGCAAGTCCATTGCGGCCGGATGCGCGACGACGCGCTTGTTCAATTTGTCGATCATCGGAGCCATGGCTGGTTCTACCGTTTCCACGAAACGCAAATAGGCCTTTTGCTTGTTCTCGTCTTGCGTGAAACACGTCATGGCGATATACAGGCGGGAGCTTTCTTCCTGCACGACATCGCCGAACTCGGCATAATCGCGGATCCAGGCCAGCAAGGCTTGCGCATCCGGCAAGGGCCGATCGACCAATTCGTTGAGGTAGGGGACGATGGCTTCCCAGGTTTCAACATGCGCGTCCGGGGCGACATACCGGCGTGGGAATTCCGGGCTGGGGCGGGGGACTTTTTTCATCCATTCCGGCTCCACTGAAACCGTGCTCGCCGCTGCTTTTTCCGATTCTGCCTGTGCCGTCATGCGTCTCCGTTTTCCCGTGAAATGCCGATTCGCTCCATAGTGAATCTTGAGGATGGCTTTAATCTAAAAAAGCCGGGCGGTGACGAGGCTTTCCTTGCTATTTTTACCGCCCTTGAACCAAAACCTGCCGCCGCTTGCGGCGCATGGAGTCGAGCTACGAATGGACGAAATGACCGAAGAAATCCTGAAGCGCCGCACTTTCGCCATCGTCAGCCATCCCGACGCGGGTAAAACCACCATCACGGAAAAATTTCTGTGGTACGGAAAAGTCATCCGCGAAGCGGGGCATGTGCGCGCCAAGGCCAACAAAAAATTCACCACCTCGGATTGGATGAAGATCGAACAGCAGCGCGGCATTTCCGTGTCGTCATCCGTGCTCAGTTTTCCCTATCAGGGCTGCCAGATCAATCTCGTCGATACACCTGGGCATCAAGATTTTTCCGAGGACACCTATCGCGCCTTAACGGCAGTGGATTCGGTCTTGGTACTGTTGGACGCGGCCAAGGGCGTGGAGCCGCAAACCATCAAGTTGATGGAAGTGTGCAGCCTGCGCAAATGCCCAGTGACGGTTTTCATCAATAAAATGGATCGCGATGCCCTGGATCCCGTGGCGTTGATGGACGAGGTCGAGCGCGTCCTGGGCCTCAAATGCTCGCCCATGACCATGCCCATCGGCAACGGAAAATTTTTCCAAGGCGTCTACTCCTTTTTCGACGACACCGTGCATTTGTTCGATCCGGAGCATCAGGAAGGCGAGATGCGCAACGTGAACGGGCTCCAAGACCCGCGCCTGGACGAATGGTTTCATCCGCGCTATTTGGCCGAGTTCCGCGAGCAAGCCGAATTGGTGCATGGCGCCATGGAGCCGTTTAATCATGACAAATATTTAAAAGGCGATTTGTCCCCGGTGTATTTCGGTTCCGGTATCAATAATTTCGGTGTCAAGCATTTGCTCGACAGTTTCGTAAAATACGCGCCTTCGCCCATGCCGCGCGAGGCCGTGCAACGCGTCGTGCAGGCGACGGAGCCCAAGTTCACGGGGTTTGTGTTTAAAATCCAGGCCAACACGGATCCCAAACATCGCGACCGCATCGCCTTCATGCGGGTTTGTTCCGGAAAGTTCGTGCGCGGAGCCAAAGTATTGCATTGCCGCACGGGGCGACAGGTGCGACTGGCCGCGCCTTCCACGTTTTTGGCCAACGATAAAACCGTGGTCGATGAAGCTTATGCCGGCGACATCATCGGCATCCATGATCCCGGTCTCTACAATATCAGCGACACTATTTCCGAAGACGAAAACCTGACCTACACGGGCATTCCGGATTTCGCCCCGGAACATTTCTCGCGGGTTTACCTGGAAGACCCTTTGAAGAGCAAACAACTGACGCAAGGACTGAAGCAGCTTTCCGAAGAAGGGGCCACCCAGCTATTCAGCCCCTTGGCGAGTCCCATTCCCGTGCTTGGCGTGGTAGGCGTGCTCCAATTCGAAGTCATAAAATTCCGCCTCGAAGAGGAATACAATGCCCGTTGCCGATTGGAGGGTGCGCCGGTTTATGCGGCCCGGTGGCTGGAGGGCGATGCCGTTCAGATTCAGGAATTCAAATCCCAAAACAACCATGATATGGCGCAGGATAAGGGCGGGAACCTGGTTTACCTCTGTCCCAACGAGTATCGCATGAGCCT
>JADGQO010000042.1 GCA_017881725.1 Fibrobacteria bacterium | reverse complement strand
TTCAACTGATAATTATCCTGTGACATCCCTAGTCCTTGCTACTTCAGGTTGGCGCGTTCGCTCTCGGGAACGTCGTTGAGGGTGGCATGGTCCGTACGCTGCAATGCACGCAGGTAAGCCACTATGGCCCAACGGTCTTCTTCCGGAATCTGCTTTCCATAGGAAGGCATGTTCTGGATTCCGAAAGAGATGGTATGAAAAATTTGTCCGTCCGGCATATTCACGATGCGGTCATCGTGAAAATTCGGCGGAGGCAAAAAGCCGCGTTGAACGACCATGCCGTTCCCGATGCCGGTTTGGCCGTGGCAGGGCGTGCAATATATGGTGAAGCGCTCCTGACCGCGCTCCAGAAGCTGGGCCGTAACCTTCACCGGATTACTCGTGACGTAATGCGCCGTATCCGCGCCGCCGCGATAAAAATCATCATCTTCCTTCAGGAGGCCCACGGCGATGGTCCCTTCCGGAGGATGCTGCATATTGCGCGCATCGGGGTAAAATTGATTGCGTCCATAAGGCAACCATTTGTTCTGGAATTCCATGCCGTGTTTAATCCAGAAAGGCGTGTCCTGGCTGGTCTGGCCGCGGCAGCCCAAAAGCGCCGAAAGCAGGCCCAGGCCCGAGATCGCAATGAGTTTTCGGATATGGCGTTTCAAGGGTTCAATCCTCCAGGACTTCGATATTGCGGCCGCCGGCATCCTCGAGCAGCTTTCGGGTCTCACTCACGTTAAAGCGCTTATCGCGGGCTTCAATGCTGATGAAAAATCCGTCATCGGAAAAGCGCGCGAAATTCTTGCTCTTGAAAGTGGCATGGTACAATCGGGGAAGACCATTCAGAACCAGCATGCCGATGATGCAGCCAAAAGCGGTGAAAAGAACGCCCGGTTCGAAAGTTACCGGAATAAAAGCGGGATATGGATTAATGGGCTTGCCGCCGATGACCACCGGCTGAGCATAAACGCTGACCCAGTATTGCAGGCTGAATCCGCCGAATGCCCCTGCAAATGCGGAGAAAAGAGCGATCCATCCCATTTTGGAATCGCCGATTCCCATAGCGGAATCGATTCCGTGGATCGGATAGGGAGAGTGGACGTCCCACTTCTTATATCCCTGGTCGCGTACTTTTTTTGCGGCCTTGTAAACCTCATTCGGGCTCCCGAACTCCGCGAGGATTCCGAAAATCTTCGGTTGGGTCGGCGTAGCTGTCTTTTCCATCTCTCAATGTCCTTTAGAGGCGCCCGTGGTGGCGGCGGCGTGATGGTCTTCACCGAAATGCGGATTGGCCTGTGGCATTACGCCTTTGACTTCGGCAATGGCGAGCTGCGGCAGGAATTTCAGGAAGAGCAAAAAGAAGGTTCCGAACAGGCCGAACGTGCCGACGTAAGTCCAAATGTCCACCCATGTGGGCCGGTAGTAGCCCCAGGAAGAAGGGAGGAAATCAGCATGCAGGGTAATTACGATGACGAAGCGCTCGAACCACATGCCGATATTGATCAAAATGGTAATGATGAACATAATCGGGATACTTTGACGGATGCGCTTGAACCAAAAAAGCTGGGGCGAAATCACATTGCAGGAAACCATGATGAAATAGGCCCACCAGTATTCACCCAAGGCTCGGTTCCAAAAGGCGAAACGCTCGTAGATATTGCCCGAGTACCAAGCGACGAAAAGTTCCATCGCATAGGCATATCCGACCAGCGACCCGGTCAACAGCATGAACTTATTCATATTGTCGAGATGGTGCATGCGGACGACTTTATGGAGGCCAAACACCTGACGCGAAATGAGCAGCAGGGTTTCCACTAGAGCGAAACCGGAAAACACGGCGCCGGCGACGAAGTAAGGCGGGAAGATGGTCGTGTGCCATCCCGGGACCTTGGACACGGCGAAGTCGAAGGACACGATGGAGTGCACGGAGAGCACCAGGGGGGTCGAAATGGCGGCCAGAATCAAATAGGCGCGCTCATAATTCTGCCAGTGCCGCGCCGAACCGCGCCATCCCAACGCGAAAATGGCCAGGATGAATTTTCGCACACCCGTGGTCGCACGGTCGCGGAAGGTAGCCAAATCCGGGATGAGGCCCATGTACCAGAACAGGAGGGACACGGTAAAGTAAGTCGAAACGGCGAACACGTCCCACAGCAGCGGGCTTCGGAAATTGGGCCAAACCTGCATCTGATTCGGCAGCGGAAACACCCAGTAAATGACCCAAATGCGACCGACGTGAATGACGGGAAAAATACCCGCGCACATCACGGCGAAAATCGTCATGGCTTCGGAGAAGCGATTGATGGCAGTGCGCCAACGTTGCCGGAAAAGGAAAAGAATGGCGGAGATCAAAGTACCCGCATGACCGATACCGATCCACCACACGAAATTCACAATGGCCCAGCCCCAAGCGACGGGGACGTTTACGCCCCATACCCCGGTACCTTGCCAGAACAAGTAACCGATCAACCCCACCATCAAGGAAAGCAGCGACAGACTGGCGAGCATGAGCACGAACCAGGTGGCCGGAGCCTTGGTTTCCGCCGGCTTACTGATAATTTCCGTGACTTCATGGAAGTCGCCGGTCTCGACCAGCATGGGTCTCTTTGTGGGATCGTCGTCGCGATGTAAAATCATAGCAGTTTGCCTTTTCGCTTTTCCGGGCTCAGGTTTACCTTAGGCGATTTTCTCGATGGCTTTATTCGGATTCCGTACGCGGCCAAGATAGGTCGTGCGCGGCTTGGTGTTCAGGTCTTTCAAGACTCCGTAGTTGCGCGGATGGGCTTTGAGCTTGGCCACGCGGCTTTGCGGATCATTGATGTTACCGAACACAATCGCGTCCGTCGGGCAGGACTGGGCGCAGGCTGGAATCACGGCGCCGTCGGGAATGGTCTCTTGTCCCTTGTTCTTGTATTGGATGCGCGCGCGATTGATGCGCTGGACGCAGTACGTGCACTTTTCCATGACACCGCGGAAGCGGACGGTGACGTCCGGATTCTTTTGCATGGACAAGGGGGAATTCTTCCAATCATTGGTGTAATTGAAGAAGTTGAACCGACGCACCTTATACGGGCAGTTATTCGAACAATAACGCGTACCGACGCAACGGTTGTAGGCCATGTCGTTCAAGCCTTCATGCGAATGCACGGTGGCGGCCACGGGGCAAACTTCCTCACAAGGCGCGTTTTCGCATTGTTGGCAGGCCATGATTTGGAACAACAACTCCGGATTGTCGATATCACCGGAGAAATACCGATCCAAGCGAATCCAATGCATCTCACGGCCGCGCAGCACTTGCTCCTTGCCGACAACCGGCACGTTATTTTCAGCCGTGCAAGCGACCAGGCAGGTATTGCAACCCGTGCAGCTATTAAAATCGATGACCATGCCCCATTGCATGCCCTGGGAGAAGTCGTAGGTACCGCGATCGCCACCCTTGGAGGCCGGGCCTTCGGTCCAGAGCGAAAGTTCCTTGCCGGTTTTCGCATCGACGGGATGTTCGTTCCATTTTTCTTCCGAAAACGCTTCAGCCTTATTTTCTTCGTAGCCATCCAGATTCGCCTCGCGCAACAGCGGGCGGTTTTCCAAGGACCAATGATCCTGAGTACAGGCCACTTCGTACAACGCGCCGGTGGGAGTTACGGTCACATCGCCCAACAAATAAGGGGACGTGGTCGTCATCAAGGCATAGGCATCAAAACCCGCGCCTTCTCCGACCCTTCCGACTTTTCGGCGGCCATATCCAAAATGCAGCAGGACGGTGTCTTCCGAAAGCCCCGGCATAATCCAAGCCACGGCTTCCAACGAACGTCCGCCTACGGTTACCTTGACTATGGGCCGGTTGCGATACTCGCCCATGCTGGTACCAGTCTTGTCCTTATTGAACAAACGGTTGGAAACGCCGATCCGATCGGCCGTTTTGGGGCTCAAGAGCACGGCGTTGTCCCACACCAATTTACTGATGGCGTCCGGAAGTTCCTGCAGCCAAGCGTTATTCGCGTAGCGGCCATCGTACAGGTTCGCATGCTGACGGAATTGAATTTCCATCGCACCGGCCTTAAGATTTTTGGTCGATTCCTTATAAGCTGCTACGGTTTTGGCCAACCCATCCTTGGATAGGGCGGGGGTCACGGCGGAATAAGCGGAGCCGGCAATCACGCCGTCATGCAACGCCCTGCGCCAATGATGCTCAAAATCCGCTCCCCCACTCCGTTTACGCCAGTATTCCTTGACCAGATCGTGAGATTTGCGGATCGGTAACCCGGCCAATCCCGCCAAAACCTCGACAGCGCTTTGCGATGCGTACATCGGTTCGATGAGCGGTTGGCCAATCGAAGCCGTGCCATCATAGGCCAAGCCGTCGGTCCAGCTTTCCAGGAAATGACTGAGGGGAAGGTGCCATTCGGCCAGGGAGGCCGTTTCGTCGACTTCAGCGCCGAGATGGATGACATGCTTCGCCTTCGCGAGTTTGGCGGCGAAGCCCAAGTCGGACGGAACCGTAAAGGCCGGATTCGCATCGACAATAACAAGCGTTTCCACCTGTCCGGCGCCGAGGGCCTTGGCCAATTCCGTAATGGAGGCGAAGGAACCGGCCGATTCGCTGTTCAAGGCTCTCAACGCCGAAGGCTTGTATTCCACCGTAGCGCCTACGTTACCCAACGCGACGTTCAAGACATGTCCGACGGCATGGGCCAGGGCAGGTTGGTATTTTCCAACCATGACCACCGAAGCCCCCTTGTGAGCAATTAGATCTTTAGCCAATTCGGTGACGTAGGCCGGTTTGATTCCGGCGGAGGCGGCATCGGCGGACAGGGCGGTAATCTCACCGGCAAAGTCTCCGAGCGCTAAGCCTTGAGCTTGAAGTTCCTTCGCCACTAGGATCAGGCAGGGTACGATTTGGCTGGGCTTTACGCGCAGGCGGTGATCCGCAGTCCCCCCGGTAATGGAATATTGGGACTCGATGATATAAAGTCGGCTCATGGCCTCTACGCCCAGATCCGGATTACGGGTCTTGGCGAAGGCTCTGGAGTTAATCAAATAATCCGATTCGGATTCGACGAAGTCCGCGTCGATGGACAAAATGCGTTTCGCGGCGGCAAGCTTATAATGCGGATCGAGCGCCGTGCCGGTAACCGCTGTGATACCCTCAATCTGATTATCGCGATTAACGGATTCGTAGGTCGTCCATTGCGCCTTGGGAAAAGCTTTCAAGACCTCGGTTTTTACGTCCGCCAAAGTGGGTGAACCTATCAATCCACTTAGGAAGCGTAGGCCTTGGCCGCCGTTTTGTTTGTAGGCCGCGAAAATCCCGTTCGCCTCGGACCAAAACGCGTTCCAGTCGGAGGCTTGGCCCACCTTCAAAGGTGTTTGGCTGCGGTCCGGATCGTACAACCCGAGCACGGAAGCCTGATTGTAACGGCTGCTGCTGCCCTTGCTCGAAGGATGTTTGGGATTGCCCTCCACTTTGGTGGGACGACCCTCGTGGCTTTCCACGAGCAGCCCAATGGCTTCCCCGCCCTGGGTCATTACGGTGGCATAGAATTGCGGGACGCCGGGAATCAGGCTTTCCGGCATCTTGTTATAGGGAAGAATATTTTGCACGGGACGACGGACGACCTTGCATCCGGAAACACCAGCCAATGCCATGCCAGCGCCCATGACCTGCAAAAACCGACGGCGAGATACGCCATTTCCCATCTCGGACGCGCCCTCGGGGAATTCGCGTTCCACGAATTCCTTGAACTCGGGAGCCTCGCCGAGTTCGTCCAGGCTTTTCCAGTACTGCTTGCCGCTATTTTTGGGATCCAGATTTAGCGATGACATGTCGAACAATCCGTTCTGGTATTGACGTGGTATTTATCCATGAACTTGCGTCCATTCTCCACCGGATCCCCATCGGGATGCCAGGCCAGGTTGGTTACGAGTTTACGGTCGCGGATATTTTTAGCCGGGTCGCGATGGCAATCCATGCACCAGCCCATGCTTAGCGGCTGATCCTGACGCACAACGTCCATCTGATCGATTCGCCCGTGGCAAACCACGCAGCTCACGCCTTTATTGACATGCGCGCTGTGATTGAAATACGCAAACTCAGGGAGCTTGTGGACTCGCACCCAAGGAATGGGGTTGCCGCTGGAAAATGCCTCGCGGATTTTCACGATTTCAGGAAAATCGGGTTTAACCAGGGTGTGGCAATTCATGCACACTTCGGTGGGCGGTACGCCTGCAAATTGGCCGCGTTCCACATTGTAGTGGCAATAGCGACAATCAATGCCTAAGGTTCCAGCATGCACCTTATGGCTGTACTTGATCGGCTGCTCCGGCGCATATCCGACATTGAGATGCTTGGGAGAAAACCAGTACCACAAGACGAAAATCGTCAGGAGTAAAAGTCCAAGGGCTGATACCAAGGCTAGTGCCGGTATCTTATTGGTCCACTTTGGGAATACCATTAAGTAGCTCTCCGTCTAAGGAGTGGAGCGGAAAAATGAAAAAGTTGGTCCGTGTCCGTCACAACGGCAGAAAAGATAATCATGGGAAATTTGAAATTCAATGTAAGTTGACTGGATTTTTGAATCATGTGGATATGGTTGATAGGTACTTTTTAATACCTGAGTATCTCACCGCGGGCCTCCACTAGATTAGATACCGTTATCCATGATTGCCACTTTTTATAGCGATCGAAATTGTCCGGAAAAGTCGCGCGCGTGAACGATGAAAAATCAACGGAGGGAGTAAATATTTCTAAAGGATGAATCGACAGTTGGTTAGGAAGATCAGGGGTAACCGCCGGGAAGCTGCGAAGTGGGTTCGCGGCCGGAACCTTTATTCAGAAATTGACGATTACTTGACGATTGACGGAAAAATTCGTCAAACAAAATTCATGGCCTTGTCCAATGCCATGACAATTAAAAGCAGGGGAAGGTAAACCAAGGAGGTCAAAAATAATCCCCGGGCTGCCGCATGATCCCGGCGGTTTGCAAGCTTGACGCCCGCCAAGAGAAAATATCCGCCGGAGAGCAACGCGCATCCAAAATACCAAGCGCCTGCCATATGGAAGACGAACGGGAAAATCGTAACCAGGATCAAGGTCAAAGTTTGCAAAATGATGTGCCGATAGCAGGCTTCGCCGGTGGGATCGGTGACGCTCAGCATTTTGAATCCGCCGATCCGATAATCGTCCTTATACATCAAGGCCAGCGCCAGGAAGTGCGGGAGCTGCCAGAAGAAGAGAATGGCGGCCAGCATCAGTCCGCCCAGACCGAGATTGTTTTGGGACGCCGTCCAACCCATGAGCGGCGGGAGGGCTCCAGGAATCGCCCCCACCAAGGTATTCAGGCTGGTCAGCCTTTTCATCGGCGTATAGACAGCGGCATAGAGAATTACGGTGAGCCCGCCCAGAATGGACGTCAGTACATTGACTTGCATCCACAAATAAATCGAACCCGCAAAAAAGCAGAGGATGCCGAAAAGGATTGCTGCTCCCTTCCCCACTCGCTCCGTCGGCAAGGGCCGGGAACGCGTTCGGGCCATCAATTTATCGAAGTCTTTTTCAATGGCCTGGTTCAAGGCAAATGCTCCGATGGCCAGAATTCCGGTGCCGATTAAGCTTTGCCAAAGACGGGGCATATCCATTTCCGCCGGACTGCCGATATAATAGCCCACGAAGGTCGTGATTAAAATGTGAAATACCATGCGCAGTTTCATCATTTCGATGAAAGAGCTTACGGCATGCGGTTGCCGCCCCGAAGACTTGAGAGCCTCGGTTTGCGCCTCCCCGGCTTTCACGCCTGGAGCGCTCACAACCGCCGTCATGCGCGTAAGGCTCCGCTGGTCGGGACGGCTTTATCAGGCGCTACCGTAACTTTCGTGTTACTGTACCCCAAGTTGGAGCGATTCGCGCCGCCGTCGAGCCGCAATCGGTGGGAAGCCAATAAAATCAGGAAGGCCAATGCGAACACCAAAGCGCCTATGGAAAGGTGGAAAGTGGTGGGTACCGGCGCCTTTCCGGACCAAACGGTGAACATTCCCAACACGCATTGGGCCGCCACGGCCATTGCCAAATATAGGGCTAGAGCCTTCACGCCCCGCGCTTGCGCCTTCGAGCGCAACAGGAAGACGATCAAGGCGGCGGATAGCAACACAACCAAGGACGCACCGACACGGGTGTGCGAAAAGTTGACCACAATTCCAAAGTTCCAAAACGGCGGAGCCAACTCGCCGAACGCCGAGGGGAAAGTGGGAATCGCGAGACCGGCATAGCTATGACGCATGACCGCGCCAACCAGGATTTGCAGGAACACAACGATGCATAACCCCAAAGCAAGAAATTGTTCAGGAAGGTTCCAGCGCAAGGGCTGGTCGGGAACCTGTCCCCAGACGCGCGAAGTCGCAAACGCCAACATCACGGTAAGCATGAAAAATATTTCCGCAGCGCAGGCATGCGCGGTGGAAACCGAAATGGGTAGCTTGTATCGGACCGTCATCCCCCCGAGCACACCTTGGACAATGACCAAAACGAGCGCGGAAATACCGGCCATTTTCAACCAGCGTCTGCCCTGGAAAAAAAACAAAGCCACGGCGATAATCACGGTGAGCAATCCGACCAAAGACGCAAACAGGCGATGCCCATGCTCATAAAAAATCCCGCCCTTCATCATGGAGGGAGGAAAAAGAAACATGTTTTTTCCAAAGGTGGTGGGCCAGTCCGGGACGGACAAGCCGGAATTGGTGCTTGTCACCATCCCACCGGCGAACAGTAGCAGAAACGTGGAAATCATTAGCGCCAGACAGGCGCCATAAAGAGCGGGCTGGTATCGGTTGTTGCGGTTATTGGCGTTGGTGGAAGTAGGTTTCATAGGCTGGGAAATGGGTAAAAGCTACGAATTTACCCCGCCATTGGCTAGCGCGGTCGTTACCCATTCGGGTCCAAATTGAATGGTCTTAACGGCTTGGCATCAAAGCGTTTAGATGAAAATCCATTCGATCAAGCATACGCCTTCAATAACGCAAAAATCAGGACTCCGGTAATGGAGACGTAAAGCCAGATGGGTAAGGTCAGTTTGGCCCATTTTTTATGGGTCTCCAGTTTACCCGATAAGGCGAAAAAGAAAGTCGCCAGAATCATGGGCAATGCGATCACGGAAAGCGAGATATGGCTAATCAAAATGAAAAAGTATACCGGTCGAATCAGGCCAATGCCATGGAAAAGCGAGTCGCCATGGACGGCATGATAAATGATGTAACAGGCCAAAAATAAGGAAGAGCAGACGAAGGCACTTTTCTGGCTAAACGCATGCAAGAGGCGATTGCCGGAGCGAATGGCCAAATATCCTCGGACCAAACACAAAGCCGTGGCGGCGTTCAACGATGCGTTCACGGCGGGCAGGAACGACAAGCTGGATGGATCTCCCCCACCATGCCTCAAGTAAAGCAGCCAAAACAGAAAACCGATGGCTGCCGTGGAAAGGATGAGATTGATGAACATGAATACGCGACTCGACATGGATTTCCTTTACCAAGGCCTTCCGGCCGGAAGCGGTTGCGGCAGCAAGGCGCGAATGGCGTGTAAGCGCTCCGCCGACGCTTTTTCCAATTTTAACCCGCCGCTTTGCAGGCAGGCCAATCCACCCGCAGCGATTCCAAAATCAACGGCATGGCGTAAGCGGAGCGGGACGATTTGCAGCAACTCACGCTCCACATGCATCTCGCCTTTAGTGAAAAAATCGTCGGCAAAAATTTGCAGGCAAAAATCCGCGATGAGGCCCGCCAGGAAATTGTCACCTGCTCCCGTGGTATCACCGGGATTGCGATTCCGGTCACGGGATTTAACGACTATCTCAGGAAGAGCGGGAACCCAACCTTCGGAGACGCCGAAAATGCCTCCGAGGGAACGATAGTATACCGGGTCGGGGCCTTGGGTGATGACCGCTGCGGCCAGGCCTTGATCCAGGAGCTTTTGCACACCGGAGGGAATGTCCGTATCGCCTGTCAGACCGTGCAACTCCGCCGAGTCGGCCACGAGCAAATCCATAGAGGGATAGGCGTCCCCTTCCCCGAAACCCCAGAGTCGCCCGGGATGCAAGACTTCCGCATACGCGTCGTGCATTGCGCCCACGATGTTCAAAGCGCCGCGCCGTCGGCCCTTGGCCAACAATTGCGGCAATTGGGCATGGAGGGGCGGAACCAGCGCCGTTCCCGCGTAGACGTTAAAAGTGGCCTGGAAGAAGGGTTCGCCCAGGATATTGTCGTCAAAAACCGCCGTTCCCGGATCATGCAGGAAAAAGCGTTCGCCATGGCCACCCTGGGCCGAAGGATCATGGAACACCCAGGTAACCGGCGTGCTACCTGGACGTTGCCGATACCCGCTGATGTCCAAGGGCGTTTGCGCAAGCACGTGGCGGATCTGCGCTCCCGTGGCATCGTCGCCGGAAAATCCATGGTAAACCACGGGGATTTTTGAGGGCCTTAGCAATTGGGCTGCGACCGCCATGGAGACCATTCCAGGGCCACCGGCGTTTAGTATTCGAGCATCCCTAAGCAGTTCGGAACGGATTTCCTCCCAAGGTTTTCCGCTGTATCGGATCAAATCCTCTTTGAACGTAATGCATCCCAAAGCCAGGCCGCCGTCTCCGGCACGGTGGGAGCGGTAGGCGTCGAAACGTTGGGAGCTAAAGTCGACGGGCGGCAGGATTAAATCGGCAAGGCCGCAGCCGGCCCCATGCACCCGGAATGCGCTGCTAGCCACGGCGCGCCACGGCGGCTTCCGTATATCGGAACATGGCCTCGATGCTCTTCAAGGCGCGCACGCGAATGCCTTCGTCGAGCGTGACTTTGTCTTCGGGACGGGGCTTGATCAGCACGCGGAGTATGCCTTCCAAAGAATTCGATTTCATGTACCGGCACATGGTGCAGGAGCCTACGAAATTTTTTCCCGGTTGCTCCGCTTGTAGCCGCGAGACCAGGCCGCATTCGGTCAAGATCAGAAAGGTTTCGCTTTTGGATTTTGCCACGTGGGCCAACATTTGTGACGTGCTGCCCACAAAATCCGAGGCCTTCACCACTTCCGGTCCGCACTCAGGGTGGGTCACCACTTCCACCTTGGGAAACTTCAGCCGGATATGCCGGATGACTTCGGGATCGTATTGTTCATGCACATAACAAGTGCCGTCGAATACCTGGATGTCTTTTTTGACGCCGCGCCTGGCCATTTCATCGCGCAGGTTCAGGCCCATCAAGCGATCGGGCAGGAAATAAATCTTGTCGTTGGGAATCGCCTCCACGATATCGTTCACGTTGGAGCTGGTGACGCAAACATCGCATTCCGCTTTCACGTCGGCGGTGGTATTGATATAGCAGACGAAGGCATGATCCGGAAAGCGCCGGCGCAATTCGCGCACCTGATCTCCCGTCACGGCATCGGCTAAGGAACAGGCCGGATCGGTCCCGGGAATCAAAACCTCTTTGGTGGGATTCAGGATTTTGGCGGTCTCGCCCATGAAGCGCACGGCCGCGAAGACGATGGTATCGGCTTGAGTGCCCATGGCGTCCTTGCTCAGGCCGTAGGAGTCTCCCGTGAAATCGGCGACGCCGTAGACGATTTCCGGAGCCACGTACGAGTGAGCCAAAATCACCGCATTGCGGGTTTTTTTGATCTCATTGATCGCGTTGATGAGCGGAACCATCGCCGCGCATTTCTCCAGGGAGTAGGTGCAGAGATTGGAATTCACCTTCACGTCGCGGAGTTTTTCGAACAGCGATTCGGCCGTGACCATGCCCTATCTCCTTCCCCGACCTAAAAACCCGAAGCCGGTTGGGAGCAATTTAGAAAACTCAGCCTACGCATGGCCTGGAGGAAAAGGAAGGAGAATGCGCATGCAAATTAATGACAAGTCAGGAGCCTGGTTGCAACCCATATTCACGACTCTAAGTGACTTTATCCGACTGAACGGAGCGCGCGAAACCGGGGAGTTAGAAAAAAACGAGGGGTAATCGAAAGGTCAATGCGGCCGAAACCAAGGCATGGCCTTCCGCAGTAGTCCCACCGGACACTTGCGTATTCCAATTCCGGTTCGACTCCAAGTCTTTATGGCAAAAGTAAAAGTAGGCTCCCCCGGCAATGAGCGATGTCAATCCCGCCGCGCCGACGGCGGTAAAAAAGGTAGTCCGGTCGCCGGCTACGTATCCGACCCGCGGACTGGACATCGAAGATTGAATTCCATAAAAAACTCCGCCGACAGCGAGAGATCCTAGGCTGAAAAAAGCGAGCGGAGCATTTTCCCAATAGGTATTCGCGATGTCGCGCGAAGGCATTTCCACACGCGCAGCTTGCCTGAAAACTTGCTGCGTTTCAGTATCCGGAGCAGGCAAATGGAGAGACGCGGCAGTCGATGCTGAATGTGGACTTGATTCATTTTTCCATCCGGACGGAAAGCCCGTTCCGGCGCTGGAGGAAGCTGCAAGCACCAAGCACAATAGGGTCGATAGAAAAAGGAACCGCATATTCCAAAACTACTTTTAGCTCGGCATGGGTCAAGCAGAGTCTAGGAAAATCTGAGGCTTCCTACCTCCCATCAGTCCAAATTCCGAAAAGATCTCATGGGCCGTGACCCCGTGGTTTGACTATTCCTCCAATTCCTCTTCCGAACCGGTGGCCTTTTGTTAGCCTCTGCGTAGCCTATTATTACCGGGGAGTGGCGGGGATCCAATAATTCATATGCCCGGATCGCCCTTCCCGGACGATTAACAAAACCGGACTGGTATTCGGCACGGCGCTCCACGGGATGAACAGGCCAGCCGGACCGATGGCGCCGGTGGAAATGACTCTCCCGCGCACATCGCGCAGTTCCCAAAGCCCAGTACCGTCGACGTCTGCAACTGGATCAATTCGGATTCCCTCGCGAGCCAAAACCAGGCGGGATTTCTTGGGCGCCGAAGGTTGTATCGAAGCCAACCAGCGACTGCGGATATAATCCGTCGCGCCTAATACCAAGGCCCGGCCAGTGCTATCGAATGCCCTCGCATCCGGACAATTGGAATCCTCATAGGTTAGGGCCATTACGGATTCATGGTAATTCAACCACCAGAAACCTTCGGGATAACGCGCCTGCGGTCCAGTGGTCCATTGGGGCGGGAGAAAATTCCAACTCCGAATACTATCGGGAAAATAGGCTTGCGTTTTGGCAATGAAACTTTTCTCCAACACCGTGTAGGCTTCCGAAGTGCCGGCCGCCACGTGGTAAAAGAAGAAGCGCGAACAATTCACGGTATCGGAGTGCAGGTTCAAGGCCACGTCGATGGGAATGGGCCCGCCCATAAACCGCTGGAAGGTGGCGCGCAGATATTGCGGTTCCGGCTCCATTACGGGCTTATCCCAATTGCCCTCCAGGTCCACCAGGTGCGCGTTCAAGCGCGAATGCCCCAACATGACGCCGTCGGGATTGTACATGGGGACGAAATTGAAGAGGTAACCGGCGCGTAACGTAGCCGCGGCTGCCGAGGTTGAGTCCGTCAGGAACCGGATGGCTTCGCGGGCGACGTATCCGACTTGCACCTCGGAAGGGTGCGTGCGCACATGCAGGAACACGCGATGCTTGCGGCCCATGTCCCCGGGTCCGCCCAAACTGTCGCCCGGAGCGCTGATGGATATCATCCATAGCGTCCGTCCTTCCACGGACACGCCGATGGAATCGACGTTGACGAAGGGGCTTTTCCGCCAGACTTCGATGTCGCGCAAAAGGGAATCGTAGCCGTAGCCCCAGTGGTTGGTGCTGTCACCGAAATTGCGGACCAAAGCTTTGGCCTCGCCTTGTACCGACGATTCTCCCGCGGACACCAAGGAAAAATTCGCGACCAAGGTTCCGATTAGCATGCACGCCATCAAAACGGATCGGGCCTTCTTGAGAAGAATCCGTCCAAAGACATTCTTAACGGTTACCAAAAACGTACGCATAGGTCGGCTGCCTTTCCTGGAAAACCACGAGTTCGGCTTCAGGATGACATCTATATTAACTCAATATGCCTACCATTCCCAATACCCAACGACCCTTGCCGCCCGTTGGTCTCAGCACCTGGAGCGCTTTCGATGCGCCTCGCGGACGGGAACAGGGGGTTCGACAAATGGAAAACTCCGGGGCTTTTTCGCCCGCCGCCTTAGCAGGCCGACTTGGGAAACAAATCCCGATACTGAATATTTGATCCGGCGGAAAAAATTCGTTCCATGGTTTTTTCGGTCTCGGCCCCGGATAAATCCCCCGGATGCAGCGCCACTTTAATCAAGGGAAAGCGGAGGCAGGCGGTTAACCAAAGATCTCCACCGGCGAGGACGGGCCCGCCACGCGACTGATCCCATGCTACGGGCAGCGCCCAACGTGACCGTTGCGATTCCAAATCATGAATTCGAAAACGCGTTTCCCAAAACGAAAGCCCGGCATCGCGAAGTTTCTGCACAGGCGGCGAACCGTGCCAGGTGGGCGCAACAAATCCCGGCGCCGTCATGTCCATCTTCCGAAAGGATTCGATTCCCGCATTCAATAATTTTTCTCGCGAGGCAATATCCAATCCGCAAAACTCCGCTTCCTGATTCACAAAATTTTTATTGATCCATTTTCCCAGCCTCGACCGTCGTAGCGACGGCCCGCAAACAGCTTTCCCGGTCAATCCATCGCCCTCCACCAACTCAGGCATGCGATGGTAAAATCCATGGAGGAGGGTTTCCGTCCCAGCCATCGCCTCCGCGCGCAACCACGCTATGAATTCAGGATCCGATTCCATGGTTTGCCGGCCATGATAAAACGGCACCACAAGCAAGGCGACGGGGCCCGCGCCCAATAACTTCAAGCGTCGCAAGTACCCTTGAACCAATTCTCGGTTTCCGGGCCAGACATCGTGTATGGAGAGCAGGAAGCGCATGGGACCTGGCCGTGCCGCTAAGGGGAGTCTATCTTTGGGATGTGATAAAGCTATTAGTTTTTGATTTGGATGGCACCTTGGCGGATACGCGGCATGACCTTGCGAACTCCGTGAATGCCGCATTGATGGAAACGGGTTACGCCCCTTTAGGCATGCAAACGGTGATTAATGCCGTGGGTGACGGCGCGCGGAATTTATTGGCGCGGTGCCTGACTGCCTCCCTGGCCTTGTCAAACGATTCCGCGAAGTTCAATTCAAACTCCCCGACTCCGCGCCCATTTTCCGATCCGGAGTTGGACCGGGTTTTGCAGTCCTTTCTGACGAATTATCGAAGCCATTGCATGTTGGAAACCCGCGCGTACCCAGGGGTGCCGGAAGCGCTGGAAAAACTCTCCGTTTATCGCAAAGCCGTTTTGACCAACAAACCCGAGACGCCGGCGCGGGAAATCCTGAGCGGGCTGGGTTTGGCGCATCATTTCGAGCGCATCGTCGGTGGGGACAATCCCCACGGTCAAAAACCGAATCCCGAAGCCCTGTTGGCCCTGATCACCGACTTCGGTATCGCCCCCAACGAGGCGGTTATGATTGGCGATGGGATTCAAGACTTTCGCGTCTCCCGGAATGCCGGAACCGGATTCATCGGATTCCTCAATGGCATGGGGCCTCGCCAGCTGCTCCTGGATGAAAAACCTCAGTACACCGTCGAGCACTTGCAGGAATTACCCGATGCCGTCCATCGCCTCAAAGAGCGAATCGCCGCGTCCCCAACGGGTCCAGCGGATAGTCCCTCGCTGAGCACAACTCCCAATCTATTCCTGAGGTCCGCATGAGCGGGAAATATTTCCTGGCCACTTTCGGCTGTCAGATGAACGTTTACGATTCCAACCTTTTGGGTGGCATGTTGGAAAAACGCGGCATGCAGAACACATCTGATCCGGAGTCCGCTGACGTCCTCATCGTCAATACCTGTTCCATCCGCGGCGGAGCCGAAGACCGCGCCTATGCGCGCATCGCGGCCATGAAATATTATAAGCGGCGCAATCCCGATGTCCGTATTGCCGTGATTGGATGCATGGCTCAGAATCACGGTGAAAAAATACCCGTTGAGCTGGATCATGTCGACTACGTGGTCGGACCCGACAATTACCGCGGCCTGGAGAATTTGCTTTTCGAAAAGAAGCCCAAGGTAACGCGCGTACTGACCGAGCAAAATGCCTTCGAAAATTATCCCGGTGTGATGGCGCGTCTGGATTCCGCCGTGTCCTGCCACATCACCATCATGCGGGGGTGCAACAAGCGCTGCACCTATTGCATCGTCCCGACCGTCCGTGGCGTGGAAAGAAGCCGCGAAGCCGACGATATCGTCGCCGAGGTGGAACGGGCCGTATCCGAAGGCGTCCGCGAAGTGAGCCTCTTGGGCCAAACCGTCAATTCCTACCGCACCGAGAAGGATTCTTTCGCATCCTTATTGCGCAGGCTCGATACGGTGTCAGGCCTTCAACGCATCCGCTTCATGTCTCCGCATCCCCGGCATTTCGACATGGAGACCATTCGCGCCATGGCCGAATCGGAGAAGGTTTGCAACCACGTGCATATGCCGGTGCAATCCGGATCCGACGCCATGCTCAAAAAGATGCGCCGCCAGTACACGCGGGCACGGTTCCTGGAAATCATCCGGGAATTGCGCGCCGTCATGCCCAACGTGGGTTTGAGCACGGACATTATCGCCGGCTTCGTGGGCGAAACGGAGTCGGATTTCGGCGAAACTTTATCCCTGGTGGAGGAAGTCGGATTCGACAGCGCGTACTTGTTCGCGTATAGCCCGCGCGAGGGAACACCCGCTTTCGCGGAGCCTGAAACCCTGACCGCCCAGGAAAAACAGGAACGCTTGGAAAGATTGATCGCCCTGCAAATGGGCATTACGGAAAAAAAATTGGATGCCATGGTGGGCCGTACGGAAGAAATCCTGATCGAGGATAAATCGTCGCGCGATGCCACGGAATGGATGGGAAAGACCGATTGCTTCAAGAAAGTCATCTTGCCCGATGCGCCCGGGATGGCAAAAGGCGCTTTGGTACGCGCCGAAATCATAGCGCGCAGCGGAATCACTTTGCGCGGCCGGGTAACCTCCACGTGACCTTAAGAAAGGCGGTTCCCGGATGAAAAGGATACTGCTGGTCCTCACGGTGGCTTTGCTGGCCTATTTGATTTTCCAAAACCAAGCGTCGCTCGGCCAATCGGTGGAGTTGAAATGTTTTCGATTTCACGTCACCTTGGTACTGGGGTTGTGGCTGGTGATTGGATTCCTGTCCGGCGCCGCCTTGTTGCTCCTGATTGACGTGCCGCGTAATCTCGCCCTAAGGCGGGAACTGCGGAAGAAATCACAGGAGCTCGCCAAGCTTAAAATCGAATGGGCCAAGACCGTCGCCGCGTCGCCTTTCAGAAACCCCGCGGATCCCCCGACGGGTATTTGAACGAATCGCCGCTAAGCTTTTACCGCCTTATGATCACGCCCTTCAAGCTCTCCATCATTGCCCTGCTGCTGAATGCGCCGTCTCCGGTCGTATCGTCGCAGTCAACGGATGGTGAGGGCAAACGAACCATCACGCGCGAGGAAATCCGCGCCCTGGCACGCGTGGGACTGCTGGATTCCGCGTTCGCCCTGAGCCGGGAGGCTTTGTCGGACAAGCCGAATGATCCTTTTCTCAAATTCATGGCCGCGAAATTAAACCCCAATGGAAAAGAAGCGCGCGAAGCCTTCCGACAAGTCACGGAATCGGGCGACCGTTCCCCGGAAACCGCTGAAAGTTATTTCCGGTTGGGACAAATAGACTATGCCGCCGGAAGGTACTCGACCGCCATCCCCTTTTTCAGGATGTACCTGAACTTATTTGCGGATGGTGACTGGAAGGATCCCGCCAGGTATTGGATGGGCAACGCGTGCTTGTCCCTGGCTCGGACCAAGCCCGAAAAAACCGCGTACTTGGATTCCGCGTTGGCATACTTTCAGCAATTGCGGATCGATTTGAAACCCACGGATTATTATTACCCGTTGGCGATGGAAGGCCTGGCGAAGGCGCAGGCTGCGTTGGGAGACCACGGCGCCGCGATCGCGTCGATGCAGGAGGCATTGGAAAAATCACCTGAGGAAGAAATGGGCGCAATGCTGCTCCTGGCCGCGCAGTTGCGGCAGAAAGAGGACCGCAAGGAGGAATTGCGCCTGATGGAAGATCTTTTGAAACGTTTTCCGGAGAGTCCCGAGGCGAGATATTTGCGACGGCTAAACGGAGGAGCAGATCCCTCAAAATGGAAATCCGGATCGGGCCTGATAGCCGCACCGGCGAATCGAGCTGGAGCGCCCAGCGCGGAACAAATAGTCGATGGCAATAAACCCGCCCTTGGCAACGCGGTTGCATCCGAGGGTTCCAACCCAAGCTCGAACTCCGATGCGGCGAAGCCAGGATTCACATTGCAATTAGGCGCATTCTCGCAAAAGGGAAATGCCGAAGCGCTGTTGACCACCGTCGGAAAATTGGGGTTGGCCCCGCAATTGGTGGAATCGCAAAGGGCCGGCAAACGCGTTTACCAAGTACAAATCGGCCGTTTTTCCAATTTGGAAGCGGCCAACGATTATGCGACCAAGGTTTTGAAACCCCACCAGTTGCTTTCGCAACCAATGCCGATCAATCCTTAGCTCCGCGATTGGCGGCTATCGACCGCACTCGGGCTTTCCCCGCCGGGAGTTTTTCCTTTTTCGATTTAACCGCTTTGACGGGTTTAGCGCCCGGCGCCACCGGGATTTTAACCTTCACGCCGATTTTCGCTTTGGAGGCGTTGCCACGGGAAACCTTAACTCCCGCCGACGCGGATGGACCGGATGGGGACGGAATGGGTTTCGACCGACCGGCTTGCGGTTTTCCGATGCGTCCGTTTCTCGGCGCGATTTCGTGCTCGACTTGCGATGGGTTCGATTTGGCCCGGCGCCCAGGACCAATTGGAGCGGCTGGCGATTTTGTTTTCGTTTCGGATGGAACGTCAGCCCGTACCCTTTTCCGTTCGGAGGATGGTAAGCTGCCATCGGAAGTTTCCGGGCGGATGGTCGGCATGACGTCCGAGATGGACCGTTCCGGATTTTTATTGCTTTGAGCCACCGACTTATCGCTTTGACCCGCAGCCGGAAATCCTGTTGCCGATCCGCTTTGCGCGTTTACAACGGAATCGCGCGCTTCCGACGAAAAGTTCGAAACGGCGCGACCTTCATTCTTGAAGACTTGTGCCGCAACTTCCCCCGGTGTGAATTCAGGCGTTCGTGGGATTTCGGCTTCGCGTTCGCTGCGCGAGTTCAACTCGCCCGAAATTGGAGCCTGATTCGGCATAGACGGCCGGAAATTCCTGTCCTCGCGCTCACCGCCTCGTCGTCCCCGGCGGCGGCGATTTCGACCCCGGCCCTCGCGTTGTTCCTGCCTCGGCCCATTTTGCTGCGTAGTTTCCGAAGCCGCGTGCTGCCCGCTGGTGGCGGCTTCCGCAGGCGAAGCGGACGGTGTCGGTTGAGGCTGGATGGCACCGGGATTTTCGTTTTGCGTTTGTCGCTCGCCGAATTGGGCTCCCTCACGACGCTGAGGAGGGCCGCCTCGCCGAACTTGATCGCGCGCAACGGGGTTGCGGGCTTGAGTATTGTCGCGTCTCCCTTCTTTTCCACGCTGTCTTTCCGGTTCGCGTGAGCCTTCCGATTTTTTTGGACCAAGGTCACGATCCGGTTCGCGCCCGTTTACGCCTTGGAGTACGATTTCCCCGGAAGCAGACGGCAACGCCAAGATGCGGATACTGCCGTGGAAGCGCCGCTCCAATTCCAAAATATGTTCGCGGAAATCGTTCACTAAATGGTTCGCCACCGGATATGGAGCGGACAAAATCAATGGTCCGGCTTGGCGCATCAGCCTTTCTTCGATACGCCGCAACGCGGCATAAGCCCCGTTGGCGGCGGAAGGATGCCACCCGCGCCCGAAACAGGCCTCGCAATTGACGCGCGAAAAATGCGCGCCGGCCTTGCGCAATCGCTGCCGGCTAATCTGCATGATACCCAGGGGCGAAATGTCGAAAACCCTGACCTTGGCCTTATCCGCGGCCAACGCCCGGCGCATCAATTCCTCGATTTGGCGCCGATGCTTATCGTTTTCCATATCGATGAAATCCACGATGATGATGCCGCCCAGATCACGCAGCCGCAACTGACGAGCGATTTCAATCGCCGCTTCCTTGTTGACGGCGAACAGCGCATCGTCGAGAATAGCCGCCGCGTCCCGTGGCCTGCCCTGGCGGCCCGCCCGGTCTTCCCCGCGTCCATGCGATTTCGCCGAGTTCACGTCGATGGCCACCAAAGCCTCGGCCTGATCGATCACAATGTTGGCTCCCGACGGCAAATGCACCTTCCGGGCAGTGAGTTTTTCGATTTCCGTTTCCAGGCCGTGACGCTGGAACATTTGCGGCCCGTCTTTGGATAAAAAAACCTTCGCCTCCGACTCGGGCTCATAGGTCCGGAAAAACTGCCGGCACTCTTCGAAAATTTCCGATTCGTTCACCCAGATTTTTTCGACGTCCGGAGTATAATATTCGCGCAAATACCGCGAAGCCGGATCCGCTTCCCGGAACATCAGGGCCGGTTCCTTCTCCTTAAGAAATTCTTCCTGTATGCGACGATGGGCTTCCGACATGCGATCCACATCCGCTTGTAATTCCGTAAGCCCCTTTTCAATGGCTGCCGTCCTTAATATCACCGAAGCGGCTTCCGGAATCTGCAACTGGGACATTAATTTTTTCAGCGCCGCGCGTTCCTCGTCGTTGATGCGGCTGCTGATTCCATCGTCGCCGTCCTTTCCCGGAATGTAAACCAGGTACCTGCCGGAAAAGGAAAGTTTGGCGGTCAGCGCGGCGCCTTTCTCGGCTACCTCATCCTTCACGACCTGCACCAGTATCGGTTCCCCGACCCTCAAGCTGCCTCCGACAGCGGAAACGGATTCCGCGTCACGCAGGGGTAAAAACCCATCCCGGCCCTGGCCGTAGCGAATAAAAGCAGCCTGGATATGCGGGTCCACGCGCTTCACGACACCGCGATAAATATTCCCTTTGCATCGACCCTGTTCGGGCGGCTCCTCGTAATAGTCAACAAGATGCGCGCCTTGGGCAATGGCCGTGCGCACCAGGCCGAATTGGGAGTCGATGAGAATGTGTTTGGACATTGGGAAGGCGACCTTTCTACGGAATCGAATCGGGCGAAGCGAGTGTGCGCGGGGAATTTAATTGGGACATCGTGAAGATGTCGATCGAACCCGCGAATTTATCTCCGCAAAGGATATTGAGATAAGAAAACGATGGCGACAGCCTCCTTGTTTTTTGCATTTTAAGTTATATTTCTCCACCCCATGAGGGGCGCCATTCATTGCCGAGGTGGTGAAATTGGTAGACGCGCCGGACTCAAAATCCGGTAGGGGCAACTCTGTGGGGGTTCGATTCCCCCCCTCGGCACCGAAAAGCTTTTCTCGCGGGCCATGTTTTTTTCAGGACATGGCCTTATTATAAACCAGAACTTCAAAGGAACTCTCTTCGTATGAACGCGATTAAGAAAGCTTTGATCCTGGCCGTCTTGTTATTGCTCCCCGCCTTAAAGGTTTACGCGGACGAGTGGGAAAATACCACCGCCGAGGATATGGGCATCAGCCAGGAGGAATTTCAAAAGGTCAAGGAAAGCGGCATGTCCAAGTCGAAGTTCCTCAAGCTGTTGGAAGTGGGCATTTCCCCGAATGAATATTTTTCCGAACCCTGGAAAAAACTGGGAGTGACCGAGGATCATTGGCTGAACGAAAAAAAAGCCGGTATGGCCGACGACGACATCGATCGCTCCTATCGCAAGCAGGACGCCAATAATATGACGCCCTTCATTTCCTTTGTGTTGCCCGGTTACTATGAGTACAAGACCAACCGGCTCAAAACCGGATTGGCCCTTTCAACCATTGCCGTGGCCGGAATCGCTCTGACCATTTTAGTCCAGAATACGGAAACGCATACGATTTATCCGGAATTTCCCATCATGACCTTGGGTGCCATGATGTGGTCCGCCGGTGAGGCGTGGCAGGGAACGCGGTATATCGACAACCAGGAAGCTACGCGTTTCAGCTGGAATCTTGGCTTGAGCCCCAAAGGCGGCCCTTCCGCTTTGCTTTCCCTGCATTTTTAGTAATTTCGCCTAATGCTTAGGGATGTCTTAAAGTCTAAAATCCATCGCGCCACGATTACCGACGCCAATTTGAACTATAACGGATCGATAACCATCGATCCCGTTTTGTTGAAGCTGGCCGATATTATTGAATTCGAGAAAGTCAGTGTCGTCAATCTGAATAATGGCCAAAGATTCGACACCTATACCATTGCGGGAAAACCTGAATCCGGCGAAATTTGCGTCAATGGCGCGGCTGCCCGATTGGTTCACGTTGGGGATGTCGTCATTATCATGACTTTTGCGATGATGGAGCCGCAAGAACTGACCGCCCATAAACCCCGAATTATCAAGGTCGACGGCAAAAACTTTCCTCTAGGCGCATAGCCAATCTATATTATACTAGTGGTTAAGCGACGGGTAAGTACGATGAGCCAAGCGCGCAATACCTTCCTGAAATCCAACCTCGTGTTGGCTTTTTCGGGATTGCTTGCCTTTTATACCGTTGCCTCAGCTGAGGATGGGGCTACCCCGGGATTCTCGTCGGGCTCGAACGCTCCGGCGGCTTTTAAATCTTCAACAACACCAGCATTAAATGAATCGAATACCGTTTTAACGCAAAAACAGGATTTCGACCGTTCGCAATTGTTGGCTCCGGATTATCGGCCCGGAAACAGCGTTGCCGGATTTTCTTTTCTCAATCCGAATCGGTTTTCCATGCGTCAAAGCTATTCGCTGAATGTTTCCTCGGGAGGAATGGGAACCAACTCCGCCGGGTTGTATATGAATACCCTAAGCTATAAGTTGGCCGACCCTCTGACCTTATCTGCGGACGTCGGTTTTTATACTCCCCTTTATTCAGGCAATGGCGCATTGAGCATGCGCGGCGTGCAGGACCCGCGCCAAGGTTCCGGGTTGATTTTCCCGCATGTCGGCTTGGAGTATAAACCCACCGAAAACACCACGTTCTCCCTTCACCTTTTCAATGGGCAAGATGCCTACAAGGCATACGGCGTCGCCGGCCCGTTCAGCCCGTTTCGATAACCAACTATTGTTACGCCTTGACCTTCACGCGCCGCTTCCCTCCCACGCTCTAGAATGCCCCGCCGCCTCTTGAATCAGGTTTATTCCATTTTCCGTTTTGCTGGCAACCTGATCCCGGTATTCGCCGCGATCATGGTTTTTCAATGCCAGGAAAAAGTCGAGAAGCCCACGGTATTTGTTCCGAATACCGGTCAAATCCAAATCCTCAACGGATGCGGCAAGGGCGGAGCGGCCGAACAATTCCGCGATTATTTGACGTCATCGGGATTCGACATCATTGAGTTTGGAAACGCGGCGAGCTGGAATTACGCCCACACGATTGTAGTGGCGCGCACGCCCAACGAACCCGTCGCGCGCGACCTGGCCAAAGTATTGCACACGGACAATTTAATCCACCTGTTTGATCCCACGGCTCTGGTGGACGCCACGGTATTTATCGGCAGGGATTATGAGGAGCTGATCAAGCGATGGCAAAAACCAAAACCGTTGTAGACCCACAAGCGCTGGCCCATATGGCGGCGGGAATATTGTTCAGCAAAAAGGCCGAGGAGATGGTGCTCCTGGACCTGCGCGGACTAAGCTCCCTCACCGACTACTATTTGATATGCACCTGCCAGAACGAAGCCCAGATGCGCGCCGTGCTGCATAATACCTATCGCATGCTGTCGCGCGAAGGCATCAAGGCGCTGCGCTCCGAATATCACGGCGGTGTCCGATGGGCGGTATTGGACTACGGCGATCTCATCATTCATCTTTTCGAAAAGGACACCAGGAATTACTATTCCCTGGAGCGGCTGTGGGCCGACGCCAAAGCCACCAAGCTAAAGGCCGAGGACTACGTGGTCCACGAAGAAGCCGCCGCCGAAGAAGAGGATGAAGACTTATAAGGAAGAAATCGCGGAGCTCCTGGCTCCGCATGTAGGACTGCCTGCGTCGGAAATCCGCGACGCCCTGACTTTACCGCAACACGATGGACACGGCCATTTTTCCTTTCCCTGTTTTCCGCTCGCCAAGCGCTTAAGAAAAGCGCCGCCCGTCATCGCGCAAGAGTTGGCCACGGCGATTCCCGCCCAGGGTGAAATCGAAAAAATCGAACCGCTCAACGGGTATTTGAACTTCTTTATCAACGAGTCCGATTTCGCGCGTCGAACGCTATCGCTCATCGCGGCACAAGGCGCGAATTACGGAGCCACGGATCGTGGCAACGGCAAAACCGTCGTCATCGACTATTCCAGCCCCAACATGGGCAAGGAACTGGCCTTCCATCATTTACGCGGCACCATGATCGGTAATTCCCTAAGCCGCCTTTACCGGCATGCGGGGTTCCAAGTCGTTCGCATCAACCACCTGGGCGACTGGGGCACGAGCTACGGGAAATTGATCGTGATGTTCTTGCGGGAAGGCCTGCGGGAATCCGACCTGGAGGGCATGAGCATTGAGCGGTTGAACGCCTTATACAAGGCGTTTGAAAACGCAGCGCGCGAGGACGCTACCTTGGAGGACCAGGCCCGCGAGACCTTCCAACAACTGGAAGCCGGACATGCGCGGTATCAAGGTTTGTGGGCCGCCTTCAGAGACATCACCCTGCACGAACTGCAACGCATTTACGGGTTTCTCAACGTCCAATTCGACCATTATACCGGCGAGGCGTTTTTCGTAGCGCATATGCCCAAGACTTTGGCGGAGCTGGAGTCCAAAGGCCTGATGACGCGCAGTCAGGGCGCGGACATCGTGGACTTGACCGCGCATAATATGCCACCGGTTCTCCTGCGAAAATCGGATGGGGCGACCTTGTATATCACCCGCGACATCGCCGCGGCGGTGTACCGCAAGGAAAACTACGCTTTCGACCGCTGCCTATATATCGTGGACAACGGGCAGAGCCTGCACTTCCAGCAATTGAACAAGGTATTGGAATTGATGGGTTACGCCTGGCATAAGGAAGTCGAACACGTTCCTTTCGGCCTGGTATTGATTAAAGGCGAGGACGGCGGCTGGGAAAAAGGCAAGACCCGGAGCGGCCAAAGCAGTTTGCTGAAAGACGTGATAACGGCCGCGCAGGAAAAGATCCTGGGCATCATCAATGAGAAAAACCCCGACGCTAAGGACAAAGAAACCCTCGCGAGGCAAATCGGCGTGGGTGCACTGGTATTCAGCGAATTGAAAAACCGCCGGCTGAACGACATCCGCTTCGAATGGGATAAGGCGTTGAGCTTCGAAGGCGACTCCGGGCCTTATGTGCAGAACGCGCACGTGCGCCTGTGCAGCATCCTGCGCAAGAGCGCGGAGCGGTTTGGAAAATCGGAACCGGATCACCCGGCAGCGGGAAGTTTGGACGGCATCGACTTCGGAAAATTTCCGGAACCGCAGGCCCAAACCCTGATCCGGAGCCTCAGCCTATTCGCCGATCGGATTCGCAATGCCATTGACGCGAATGATCCCTGCCCCATCGCGCAGTACGCATTGGAAATCGCCGAAGGCACGCACAGCTTTTTGCATGTATGCCGCGCGCTTGGGAGTGCCGAAGAAAAAGAACGCTTGTTCCTGGTGGACTGCGCGCGCATCGTGCTGGGTCAGGCCTTAGCCATGATCGGCGTCCCCCCAATCGAGTCTATGTAGAGGCATCGGGAATTCACTTCTCGCTTTTCCGCAGACATCCTTTCGACTTCAACTAGGAATTTTTTGCCGGTATCAAGCGTGGATCGCTCCGGCGTTCCGCCGCTTTCATGGTATAAACGGAATTTCCAGTTACGACAAGTAGTCAAAACTGGGGCGTGACGGTATTGCTAAGCGAAGATCTGATTCAAGCTTCTCTTGTTAAATCAACGTCTTACGCGGACTGAGTCGCTGCGTCACCACTCTTCAAAACAAAAAAGGAGATCAGGAATTCCTGATCTCCTCTAGTCTAGGACATCAGCCATATAGGCTGACATCAATAACTACTTCTTCTTCTTGGAAGCTTTCTTAGCTGCCTTCTTCGTCACCTTCTTAGCAGCTTTCTTCGTCACCTTTTTCTTGGCGGCCATTTAATCACCTCCCTCCGGCTTTTAAAATTTTTATTAGTGTACTTGAATTCGGAATTCGGTAGGATAGCATTTCAGGCCCGTGTTTATTGGTCCCGAAACAACCCGAGTAGCAATTTGCTTCTCGTTGTATCGTTGCATGTTCTTGTTGTTGCGCTTCAATCTATCCTGCATCGGCTTGTTGATGTCTAAATGATAAAGTTGTTGACTTGATTAGTCAAGCAATTATTCAAAAGATCGAAAAAAAAATTTTGTCGCGAATGATCGAACGTCGCGCGAAAGTGTCGTCGTTTACGCGTCACCGAGCTCCGTGATCAACGTATTCACAATCGTATCAATGAGTTCCACGCCGTCGATCTTCTTGTTCGTCTTGTCGGTGATGAAGAACGCGTCCATCGCCTTGTCGGCTTCAGTAGTAAGAATCGCGCCGTGAACGTTGAGACTGAGCTCGCTGAAAACCTTGGTGACCTGGAAAAGCAGGCCGATTCGATCGCTGCAAGTGAGATCCACGGTGCTGAAACTGTCCGAGACGGTATTGGAAAACGTCACGGAGGGCGTCATGGGGCGATCGCGGACCTTGCCATACACGTTTTTGGGCACGATGCGGGTTTGCAACTCGTGCAATTCCTCGCCGGAGAGCCGGAAGTTTTTTTCCAAGTCATCCACTAATCGCCGCTCCAGCGTGATGCTGGAAGGCTTTTCGTCAGGCACGGAGACCCAGAATTTATCGATGGCCTTCCCGTCGATGCGCGTGAAAATGCGGGCGCTGAGGATGGAGAACTCCAGATGCGTCAAGGTCCCGGCGATGGTGCGCAACAGGGCGTCGTCGTCATTGGCGACTACGGTAATCTCCCAATGGGTCGGCTTTTCCAGGATGCGGGCGTTGAACCGTTGCGAATTCAAGGTGGCCAGGAGGTTGATATGGGTGACGATATCCTCGGGCGTGGTGCTGGAGGCGTATTGCCGAGGCAGCATTTCCAGGTGCAACCGGACTTCCTGTTCCGATATACGCCGGGACACGTTTTCGATCAGCTGATCCTCGAAGCTCTTAGAGGCCAAAACCGCCTGGAAAGGCGTCTGCATTTCTTCCAGCGCGCTTTCGTACAGCTTGCGGAGAAGCGTCGCTTTCCAACTCGACCAAGCGTCAGGGTGAACCGAGGAAACATCGCAGTAGGTTAATACGTAAAGCTTGTGCAGGGTGGCGGGTGTTTCCACCTTGGTGATGAAATCCCGAATGGTCTTGGGATCGTCCAGGTCACGGCGCTGGATGACCTCGTTCATGAGCAGATGGTATAACACCAGATTGGACGCTTCCTTGCAACGCGCGGGGGAGAAACCCATCCGCTCCATGTATTCGAAAATCATGCGCGCGCCGCTGATGCTGTGCTGGGGGCCTACGCCCTTGCCGATATCATGGTAGAAGCAGGCGAGGATGAGCACTTCCATGTCTTCAACCAGGGTATGCGCTTTTTTCAACGACTCCAAGTCCTTGTCGGTGTTTTGTTGCATGTACGCCAACTGGCGGACCACGGTGATCGTATGCTCGTCCGTGGTATAGATATGGTAGATGTCATGCTGGCTGTGGCAGTAGATGTAGTTGAAGTCCGTAATCAATAGGCCTATCAACCGGACGTCGTTCATCAAGCGCAACATGCGTCCGACCCTGGCCTTGCTGCCGCAGAGGCGCAGAAATTCCGGCAGTTGCGGCTTGATGTCCAGCGACGGGTTCGTGGACAAAATGCTGACCGCTTGCTTGATGCGCAAAATGGCATGATGGGAATAGCCGAGGTCCAGACGATTCGCGATCTCAAAATACTCCAGCATGAGTCGCATATCGTCCAGGAAGGGATTGCCGACGCGCGCTTTCAAATCCAAGGCGTCGTCCACGGTTTGGAAATGCGGATGGTCCTTCACGGCGACGGGTTTGCCGGATTTTTCCTTGGTCTTCACCCAGCGCGAGACGACGATTTCGGTGACGCGCAGAATGGTCTTGGTGTGATGGTAAAAGACCTTGAGAAAAACCTCCACGGGTTTCTGGTTGCCGTCCTCCTCGAACCCCAGTTCGGCCGCCACTTCCGGCTGGATTTGAAAACCCAGGTGATCGTCCTTCTTATTGGTCATGAAGTGCAGGCAGCAACGCACTTGCAAGAGGAAATCGTATCCGACCCGGATGTCTTCCAACTCCTGGGGAGTGATGAGCCCCTCGCGGACCAGGTCGCCGAAATTGTCGCAATCATGCTTCACCTTGGCGATCCACATCATGGAATGGACGTCCCGGAGGCAACCGATGCCTTCCTTGAGGTTTGGCTCCAACAATTGCACCAACGAACCTAACTGGCTTTTGCGGATTTCCCGCTCCTGGATCTTGGCTTCGATGAGTGCGCTCGTGCGCCAGGGGTAAAGCCGTTTCTCCATCAGTTCGACGAACTTGCGGTAAAGGTCATGGTTGCCCGTTAGGAAGCGTTCGTTCAGGAAGGACGTCCAAGTCTCCGGATCCTTGGTGGAGGCCTCCTTGCACTGCGAGATGCTGCGTACGGAGCTGCCCAGGATGAATCCGTAATCCCAGAAGTTGCGGACGATGGTTTCCGCCTGATCGATTTCATGCTTGGTGGGTTTTTCGGAAGTCAAGATGAGCAAGTCGATGTCCGATTGGGGGCAAAGCTCCATCCGGCCATAGCCGCCCACGGCGACCACAGCCACGAGATTGGCTTCGTTGGGTTGCGACATCTCCACTTGGTCCCACATCACGCGGATCAAGGTGTCGGCCATCTCGCTGATGAAACGGACGGTGTCGGCGCCCGACGCGCCGCTGCGGTTGATGATGCGGATGCGTTCCCGGTGCCGCGCCAAGACCGCCTTGATGGAGGTGATGCGCTCGGCGGGTTCCCGCTTGTTGTAGCACTCGCGGAGGGAGTCGACGAAGTCACCCTGCATTCCGAGGTTGGTGAGAAAGCGTTGGATCATGAGGAACTCCGTGGGGTCTGAGCTGCGAAAAGATTCGGTGGGTCGATGCGTGGAGAGGGGTTAGGGATTAGGGTGGGGCGGCATGGGGTTTGGGGAAGTGCGGGAAAAGTTAAAAGTCAGAAGTGAAAGGGGAAAGGTCAAATTGTTGCGTCGGTTGGGACGGCAATTCTTGCCTGGCGATTCAGGGTCTGCGGGGCGCAGAAGCTGCGCTTCGATGCCCCCCGCGTAAGACCACGCCGCCCATCTCCCACGAGTTCGCATTCGCATTCTCTTCCTAACCCATTTCCCCTAATCCCTAACCCCTTCTTCTTCTCAGCCCCTGCTTCCCTACCGCAATAGAAAATTAGAAATCAGAAATCCTGAAATCAGGACCGACACGTTGCTGGCGACCACCGAGGCCATGGTCGCGCGGCCGACGCCTTCCGCGCCGTGGGTGCTGGTATAACCGTAGTAGCAGCCGAACAAGGCGATGATGATGCCGAAGACGAAGGACTTGAGGAGACCGACGAACATGTCCCAGTTGGTGTAGAAAAGGCGCACGCCGTAAAAAAAGGATTCCGGGGACAGGTCTTTGAACAAGGTCACCACCGCCAAAGCCCCGAGAATGGCGATGAAGGAAGAAAAGATGGTGAGCATGGGCAGCATGATCATGCTGGCCAGAAGACGCGGCGCCATGAGAAAGCGGAAAGGATTGAGATCCAGTACTTTCATGGCGTCCAACTGTTCCGTGACCGCCATGGTGCCGAGTTCCGCCGTCATCGCGGCGCCGACACGGCCGGCGACGACCAGGGCCGTGAGCACCGGGCCGACTTCCAGCATGACGGATTTGCCCACCGCCGTGCCGACATACCGCAAGGGAACGTAGTCGGCGAAATTATAGGCCGCCTGCCACGCAGCCACCGCACCGGTGAAGATGGAGGTGAGTCCGACCAAGGGGATGGACGTGATGCCGATCTGGTACATTTGATCGATGGCGAAGTGGAAATTTTTAAAGACCGAGGGGATGTTGAGGAACATTTCCAGCGTGAAGCGTAGGAACTCCAAGGTGCTGCGGCAGGATTGCAGGAACCAGGCGCCCAATCGCACCATCCCACCGTCCAACCATGCCCATAGCTTCATCTCCAGATCCTCTCAGCGCGTCAGCATGCTCTCGTAGTACTCATCAAGATACTTTCGCTGGCCGTAGTTGAGACGCAGCGCCTTGGACCCTTTGCGGGCCTCACGCAGCATTTGCAAGATGCGCGCTTCCGGCAAGGTCGGTCCGTTGTCGAGAGCCGTACCCGGGTTCCCACGCGCAGTTTCGCCTTGCCGCTTTTCGCTTTGACCGCGCTCCTGAAACGCATTGGACGCATCGAGCAATCGGGATTGAAAACGTTCCTGACGCCGCCGCAAATCTTCGGGCGAGAACCGGCCCTGACGCAAGTCTTCTTCCAGTTTTCGCGCCTCATCCGCCAAGCTGCGGATTTTTTGGGCGGCGCCTCCCCCTTCGTCCATGCCTTCGGCCAGGCCTTCCAGTTTTTCACCTAACTCACCTTGCTGATTGGCCAGACTCGTACCTGAGGCGCCTTCGCCACCCTCCGATCCATTGCCCCCTGGATTTTGTCCACCTGGACTTTGTCCAGCTGGAGCCTGCCCACCTGGAGCCTGCCCGCCCGGACTCTGTCCGTCCGGACTCTGTCCGTCCGGGCCCGGTCCGGCTTTTCCGGGCTGCTGACCGCGGCCACTACCCTGTCGGGACTGCAACATCGATTGCAGTAATTTATAGGTAGCCTGATTGATGGCCATTTGCTTGCCGCTCATGCCTTGCAATTGGCCGGCCATGTCGCCGCCACTTGAACCATCCCCGGAGTTTTGACCGCCTGAGCTGCCCGAACCTGAACCGCTACCCGATCCGGAGGCCTGGGCCATTTTCAATAGCTTGAGCAATTCGCGCGATAAGTTTTGCGTCTGTTTCAGGGCTTGTTCGCCGGCTTCCCACGAATAGTGGTCGGCGGCTTCGTGAGCCGTCGTGGAAAGGTTTCGGGCCGAGGCGAGCATGGCGGAACCGACGAAGGGAATCTTTTCGGCCAGCGTTTTTACGCGCGTATTGAGCCAGTCGGCAGTCTGGGCGATGGTTCCGTAAAGCGCCGTTTCATCTTGAGTCCAACCCTCCGCAAGGCGCTTGGCAGCGCCGGCGCGCAGGGTCAATTGCAACCGCGATAGTTGCAAGGTTTCCTCCAGCATATCCTGGATTTCCCCAATGTCGATGGCTTCGCCTTGAGGCTGCATGGCGGACTCTAGTTCACCGGCCATGGACGCCATTTTGCCGGCCGCGCTTTGCGCCGATTGGGATGCCGCCGTCGAGGCCTTGCTTCGGGATTTGCGCGCTTCGGCGAGCGCATCGCGCACCTTTTGCATATCCGCTTGCGCGCCCACGGACTGCAGGGTCTTTTTAAGTTCCTCCAATCCCTTTTTCCCCGCCGTTTGCGCGTTGAAATCCGCCAGGGATTTCTCAAAATCCTTTTGAATGGATTTCTGCGCGGCCTCCTGGGACGCTTGTTGGGCCGCTTCTTGAGGCGCTTCCTTGACCGATGGTTGGGCCGCCGTCTGGTCCGCGTGACGGTCCGGGTTCGCCGCAGTGGACTCCAAATCTTTTTGCAAGGCCTTTTCACGGGCGGACAATTCGTTCAACCTTTGCTTAAACTCCTGCATGCGCTTTTTATCCTTTAGCTGTTCCAGCATCGCCAGGGCCCGCGTGAGATTTTCCGACAACTCGGATTGTTTGTCCAGCATCTGTTGCAGCCGCTCTTGCAACTCTTTCGAGTCCACCTCCTGCCCCTGCATTTTTTGTTCCATCAGACGGCGCAAGCTGTCCGGAATGACCTCTTTCAGAAGGTCCTGGACCTTTTGCATCTTGTCCAGCAATTCCTTGCTCAGCATTCCGTTTTTCATGCCTTGCTGCAAGGATTTGTTCACGTCGTCGACGGCGGATTTTACGTCCTGGTTCATGTGCATTTGTTCGGCGATGGCTTGGTCCAGCATATCGCTTTTAGCTTTCGCTTGCAGGGCTTGATCCTGGAGAAGTTTCTTCAGGTCGGTTTGGTTTTCCCGGTTCTTGGCCAGCTCTCTCGCGACGCTCTCCAATTGCGCGCGGGCGGCCTCGACCTCCGGCCGCAAACCGGGCGGCAACTTTTCCATTTTTTTTTGGAAGGCTGCCAGCCTATCGCTTTGATCCGTTTGTTGTCGCATCAGCGAATCGAGGTTGTTACGACGTTCTTCCGGCGGAATCAGACTTTGGTTTCCGTGGGGAAGGCTAGCCTCACTCTTCCGCGTCATTTCGGCGATTTCCTTGGCGGCCGTTTCCATTTGGCTGGCTTCCATGCGGGAAGCCGCGTTCGGGGAGCCTGCCGGGGTCAGGGCATGGTTTTTTTCCTTGGCGAATCGGGACAGGCTCGGTTGGACCTGGGCCAGCATCGCTTCGATGCGCTTGGCATTTTCACGCGGATCATCCACCATGATGCGGTTGATTTCGTAGTCGCTCAACATGGGAGGGCCCTCCTCATGCGGCGTTTGATTTTGGCGCTCCAGTTTTTTCACTAACTGGCGTTCCCGTTGCAAGGCGCTCTTTAAATTCGACTCCGCGCTCTGTTCACGCTGGTGCGCGGTGGCCAGGACTTCGTCGAGCGTGGCGATGCGAACGCGGCGCACCGACGACTTTCCCACTTTCGGACCCGTAACCGTGTCGTTGTCCAAAACAATCCATTGCAGGTCGACCGCTTGGCCGGGCAGCAACCCCAAGTCAGCCAGGCTCCAATTAGCAGCGACCACCCCGCCCTTGGCCTCTTTGAGCCAATCCCGGCAATCCCGTAAGCGCGTCACGGGCGTCTTGGCGCCGTCGATTGAGGTATAGGAAAGTTTCAGGGAGGATATTCCGAAATCATCCTTCAGGCGCGCCGCGACGAAAAACGATCCGTCGCGGTCGATGGTCGTGTCAGCGCCGGGAGCCATCCATTCCGCTTCCGGAGGCGCATCCGGCAAGAGTGAAATGATTCCCGGCTGGAAACCCAGCGACTGCAACCCTTTTTCATCGCGCAAATCGAAAGCGAAATTCATGCTCTCAAGGATGGTACGTGAAATTTGGAAGGTCCGTCCCCGGCCTAAGGAATCGGTTCGTCTGCTTGCATTTGCGCTGTCGGACCAGGTATGAAAATTTAATGCTGATAAATTTCGATCCGACGTTACCGTCCAACGCACAAGCGTACCCGGCAGCACGGGAAATTGTCCCAAACCCGGAGGCAAGGTGTCCGCCTTTAATCGCGTATAAGCCGGAGGTAAAATGACGGTTTCCACCCGCGAGAACGATGGCGGCGCGCCGACCTTGAAGCGCAAGGTAGAGCTGCTTCCATTGGCCCCGGAGAACTCCAAGGAAAAATCTTTCTCCACGGGACCATATTGGAAGGCGAATCCGGTATCGGACGTCACATGCAACGGGTACCTGATTTCCCGGGTCCCAACCTTTACATATGCGAATACACCTTGTCCGGCGGCATAACGCAACATGCGGCCCGAAACATGCGTGGTATCACCGATGGCCAATTCCAACGGCACGGGATCGATTTGAAAGCGCAATACCGGTAATTGGCGCAGGGCGACCCAGGGGAGAAACGATCGGCGCGAAAACTCCATTGGCCGCTGCGAAACACCTCCTGCCAAAAGGAAGACAAAGGCCGCGCCAAATAAAAGACGGATTCCCCATGATGAAATTCGCCTTGGTTTCGGCAAATGGAGGTCGGGTAGGCTACGGGAAAGCATTTCCTCCAACTCGCGGCGGGTGTCTCCATGATGGTTTCCCAAGGATTGGCTGACGCGGAAAGGATCCGGAGCGGACGGATGGGCATGATCCAATTCTTCAGCGAGGCGGGGAAAGGAAAGGGCACGCGAGGACTTTTGGATCCAATAAGCAACGGGCAAGGACAAATAAACCAGATAGGATGCGGCCAACAAACGCAGCGGCGTGGCCGATAGCGGCATAAACATGGACCATAATGCCAATGCTGAGACAATGATTAGATGGACGGCAACGAGGTAGGCGCCGATGCGGGCGGTGAATGCCGTGGCCTGGGAACGTTGGTAGGCATGCAGCAATTTTTCAAGGGGTGGAAAAGCCGCCCCGTTCCGCGCCTCGGATTCCATCGACGTCTCGACTCCCATCAACGTGTTGCCGCCGGACGTGCTCCCTGAAGGAACCAGGCGACGACGTTTACGCCCATGCGCAAAGCGGCTTCATGCAACTCCGGCGGATCCTTATAGGTACCCAAATCTTCCCATCCGTTTCCGAGATCGCTTTCATAACTGTAGAATACGACCGTGCGCCCCTCCACGACAATGCCGTAAGCCGTGGCGCGCTTGCCGTCATGTTCATGGATTTTCGGGAGCCCATCGGGAAAATCATAGTACGCGGAAAATACGGGATGTTTGCGCTCCATGGGAGCGAAGGGGTGGTTCGGAAAAAGAATTTTCATTTCCCGACGAAAGGAGGTGTCGAGCCCGTAATTATCATCGGCGAAAAGCAGGCCTCCGCGCAGCAAGTACTCGCGCAAGACTTTCCGTTCCTCTTCCGAAAAAGCGACGTTACCATGGCCGGTCATGAAGAGGATGGGAAAGGCGTAAAGGTTGCCGTCCAATAACCCGACCGTTTGTTCCTCCTGGCAGGCCGGAATTTGTAAATCCACCCGTAGACGTCGGGACAAATTGACGAGCATGGTCGGACCAGCGTACCAATCCCCGCCTCCTCCATACTTCAACCGTGCCACGGACCAGCATTTTTCCCGAGCCGGGGAGGGCACCGCCGAGGATGCTTGGGAACCGGTTAAAGCCACCGAGCTGGGAAAATCCGCCGAAGCGAAGGCCGGAAACGAAGAATCGGCCAACGCGGTAAACAGTAGCGGCAGGGCCCAGCGGATACTCCGCATCGTCACAAGCGTTAGCATTGGATTTAAAATAGCAAGTCCTGGTGCAGTGATGCGGCCGCGGAAACGCGGCGGGGACAGGATTGCGAGTGTCGGCGGGGAAACCTCTAGCGTACGGCTGTTCGGCGCGCCCCAGGCGCCCTATTGTTCCACAGCAGGCGATACGTCCAATAATTCCCCATCACTTTTTTCACATAGTCGCGCGTTTCCCAATAGTTGATGTCTTCGATGACCATTTCCACCGGCTTCGCGGCGGATCCGGATTTCCATCTCCGCGTGGGCTCGGGACCGGCGTTATAATTCGAGAGTACGAAATATGGATTGTCGTTGTATTCCTTTTTGAGATCCCTCAGATAAGCCGTGCCCAGATTGATGTTCACGTCCGGGTTGATTAATGCGTAAGGATCGAATGCGCTCCATTTCTCTTTTTTGGCCATCATCTTACCGGTCGCGGGCATCAATTGCATCAGTCCCACGGCCCCGGCGCCGGATTTGATATCCCATTCAAAGGCGGATTCCTGGCGCATCAAGGCGTAAACGAAAGAGGGATCCAAACGGTTCTTGGCCGAATATTTCTGAACTAATCCTTCATAGGGCCGAGGATACAATAGACGTAAAACTTCTTTCGGGGCCATCCCCCACTTGTCGGGGGGGATCCTGTAGCTCAATTGGAGGCCCAACCGGTAGGATTCGCGCCACAATTCCCGATTGGCGAACATACGGCCGTAGAGATACAGATACCAGGGATTGCTTTTGACTTTGTCTGGAGTGGTTTTGAGGGTGAGGATGGCCAAGGTGTCCAGCTTGAATTGCAAAAGTTTGCCCATGCTCAGGTATTCGCTTTCGAACCCGTTGTCGATTTTTTCCCTGAAGCCGCTCATCTCGGATTTCATCCAGGCCTTAACGCTTTCCGCCGTGGAAGGCGCGAAACGCTTCCAGGGTTCGAGGCTATCCGCCCAATCGCCCCGCGCCGTCAGGGTCTGGCGCGCCAGGTGTCCATAAAAATTGAACGGATATTTCCGATGCACTTCCAGGAAAACGGATTTCGCCGCCGCGGAATCCCCCATGGCTTCCCGTAAGCGGGCCTCCCAGAACAATCCGGCCGCATAAGCATTCGAGCTTTGCTGGCTCCGGATAGCTTGGAACGCCTGGAGCGCTGCCGCCAGATTCCCGGCTTTCAACTGGCAAACACCGACTCGGAAATTGGCCCAGTCGCCGCGTTTATTCCCGCTGAAATCCGCCAACTCGCGATAATAGAATTCGATGGCCTCGACATAGTCCCCTTGGGACTCCAGGTCCCAAGCCCTCAGCCAATAGATTTCCGAGGTCTTATCCTGCTTGGGATATTTTTCCAGATATTTGTCGTACCAAATCAGGGCTTTTTTGGGTTCCTGCAAACGGTCATAACTGCGGGCGATTTGCAAGACCGCTTCCGGCGTCTCGCCGTACCGCTCGATGAATTTGTTGTAGGCCGCGATGGCTTTGGTGAAATCCTTGGAGGAATAAATCAGGGTCGCGAAAGTCCAATGCAGTTGCTGTTTTTCCGACTTGCCGGGAACCATTTTCACCATGGCCTCGCAGCGGGCCAAGGCTTGCGTATGCAGGCTGAGTTTGGTTTCCAACTCCAACATCAGATTTTGATCTTCCCAAAGGCCTTTGCCGGGAGGCAGGTTCGGCGCCAGGGCATGGTACAGGGAGTCTAAGCGTCGATCGGCCGGAGCCAAAGAAACGATGCGTCTCAGGGGTTCCATGAAGCCTGTCGGATTTCCGGTAAAGCCCTGCAATCGCAATAAGTCGTAGAGAAAATTCACTTTGACTTGAACGGAAACCGGAGCTTGTATGACATGGGCCAGGAACACAAGTCGCAAGGAATCCGAGGGATGCGTCCCGGGAAACAATTCGACGCGGCGATTCAGCAAATAACTTTGCCATACCGTTCCGCCCACCCATTCCAAACAAGCCTGCAGCACGCTATCCGCGCGGACCAAGTCACCTTCCCCCTGATACGCTTTGGACAACAGCACGGTGCGGTATACCTGCGCCAAACGCTCGGTGGGCCAGGACTTGGCCAATGCCATCCGGGCCTTGGCGTAATCTTTTTTTTCCAACGCCGTCAAGGCTTTGAGTACCGCAGCCTGAAAACCCGCGATATCCTTTTTGGAAGGCTTTTTCATGATGAAGGGGAGTCCAGGCTTGGCAGCAGGATGCCCGGCGACCGGAGGGGAACTTGATGCACCCGGGCCTGGTCCAGGCGGAGTGCCGTTCGGCGTCAACGATCCATTTCCGGTGGACGACTTGGGAGGTTCCATCGATCCCCCGGACTCGTTCGAGTCCGCTTCGACCTGCGCCGCGCTGTCTTCATCGCGGTTGACCAAGGCGCCTTGTTTCAATACCGAGTCCATGGAAGAGTTCAACTTCGACGAGACTGATGGACCGGCCGGAACGGTTTTAAGTGGCGCGGTTGGAGCCGTTTTCGCTTTGGCCGTATCAGGCGTTTTCACCGCAATGGTGTCTACTGATTTAACTGCGGGAGCTTCGGGCGCACGGTTGGGCGCGGCGCGCGCCAGTACATCGGTTAACCCTAGGATGGAAGCCAATCCGACAACGATTAAAGTTCGCCGCCGGAATGAATTCGAAAATTTTTCAGCCATCGCTTGGATAAACTAACAATCATCCCGAAATAAAAACGTCCAAGGCTTCAGCCCGGCGCGCGGGTGACGGGAAATTTGGAGATACCCAAGGCCGCCAACTTGGCCACATAACGGGAACGCAGGAGTTCCGTGATTTCATTGGCCGTGATCAATCGCAAAACCGATTCGCTCAAGGCCCGGGCTTCTTCGAAAGAGACGGAACGGATTAGTTTTTTCATTTCCAACAGCATGCCCGGACCCATGCTCAATTCGTCGATGCCCATGCCGATTAATACGATGGCGGCCAGCGGATCGCCGGCCATTTCGCCGCAGACGCAGACCTGAATTCCATGCACGCGGGAAACTTCGATCACTCTCTTGATTTGACGCCACACGGCCGGGGAATTCGGTTCGAATAATTCGGCGATGCGTTCGTTGGCGCGATCGACCGCCAAGGTGAACTGGATTAAATCATTGGTGCCGATGCTGAAAAAATCGACTTCCCGGGCGATTTCATCCGCCATGACGACAGCCGAGGGAACCTCGATCATGCACCCGATTTCCATGCGCGGATTATATGCGGTGCCGGCGCCGTCCAGCTCCTTGCGCACCTCGTCCAGGATTTTCTTGGTCTCGCGGATTTCCCACAAATTGGAGATCATGGGGAACATCAGCCGGATATTGCTGAACGCCGATGCCCGCAACACCGCGCGCAATTGGATCTTGAAGATTTCGCGGTTGTCCAAGCAAACGCGAATGGATCGCCAACCCATGTAGGGATTCAACTCTCCCGCCATTTTCAGCGCGGGAACCAGTTTGTCGCCGCCCGCGTCCATGGTGCGGATGGTCACGGCCCGGGGGCTCATTCTTTCGCCCATGTATTTGTAGGCCTGGTACTGTTCTTCCTCGCTGGGCATATCCTCGCGTGTGAGGAACAGGAATTCCGATCGGTACAGGCCCACCGAATCCGCGCCGTATTGCAGCACGGTTTCCACCTCAATTGGCAATTCAATGTTGGCGGAGAGTTCGATGTACTTCCCATCCGTCGTCACGGGTTCCAGATCGCGCAAGGTCGAGAGTTCGCTTTGATTGGCGAAAAACGCGGCCTTCTTGACCTCGTATTCCTTGATGTCACGGAGGGTGGGATTGATGATGACGAGTCCCATGGTCCCGTCGACGATCACCGTCTGGCCCGGCTCCAGATCGACGCCCTGCCAGGAAACGCCGGACACGGCCGGGATTTCCAGCGACCGCGCCAGGATGGATACGTGCGAAGTTTTGCCGCCCACTTCCGTCGTGAGTCCCAGGGTGTTTTTTCGGTTGAATTGCGAAAGGACGGACGGCGTGAGGTTCCGGCTCATGACGATGACCGGCTCGGGCACGTCCAAATAGGACAAATTGTTTTCCGAGAGCATGAGAATATCGATGACCCGTGTGCCCACATCGCGCAAATCGCTCATATGATCCTTGAGAAATCCTCCCGATAGCGATTCGAATTTTTCCGCCAGGGCATTGATGCGGTCGCTGTACGCGTATTCGGCGTTGTAATGGTGGTCCCGGATATCCTTAATCACCACGTCGACGATTTCCGAATCCTGGAGCATCATCATGTGCGTGTCGAAAATGCGGGCTTCGTATTCGCCCACGTCGCCGCTGATTCGGGTTTTGACGCCGAGGATTTCCTTGTGGGCCTTTTCCAAAGCGCGTTTTAAACGCGCCACTTCCTGCTCGGCTTTTTCGGGCGGGATCACTCGCTTTTTGACCACCCTTTCCTCGGGGTGGAGCAAATAGGCTGGGCCGATGGCGTATCCAGGGGAGGCCGGAACCCCCGTCAGCACGGCTCGTTTGGGTTTGGGACCGGCCATGCGGGCTTTAGTCGTACTTGAATTTGGATAGAAAGAGCGCTTCGATGGCGGAGAGAGCGTCGGTTTCGTCCGGCCCTTCCGTCTCCACGCGAATCAGCGCCCCGGGCTCGGCGGCCAGGAGCATGATGTTCATGATGCTTTTCGCATTGGCGCGCATCCCGTCCTTGATGAAAATAACGTTGCTCTTGAACTTGGTTGCCGCTTCCACGATAAGCGCCGCCGGGCGGGCATGGATACCGGAATCATTGATGACCGTAAGTTCGACGCTGACCATTCTCTCTAAACCCCTTCGCGTATTTGGATGGACATGGCCGCCTTGCCTGTTTGTCCGGGTGCCAGATGGAAGTCCCAAACGGGCAGTACGACCGTCCCCTGATAGACCCGCTCATATCCGCCTTCGGATTGGCTGACCGTTTCGATGGCGTCGCGCCATACCGACGATGCTCCCGCAAAGGTAGTTTCGCAGCGCACTTTCAACCATTCGTCCGTAATCGTCACTTTGGATTGTGGTCCCATGTCGCCGTGGGAGGCGAGAATGTCGCGCGCCAAGGCCGCTTGCGCCGGAATTGCCCGCGCTGTTCCTCCGCCGGCCGAACTTCCCGGTCCGGTTCCGTTGCCCGCTGAATTCCACTCGATGTACCGATCATGCGCATTGCCGGCCAAGAGGCAAAACAAGGTTTCCGAACCGAAGCGGAAATCTAATTCCGTCCGGAATTCCGATTCCGTCCGCGCACCACTCTTGTCCGCCCGCGCGCCCGCACCCGTGCCCGCAGTATTTTCCGCCGCGCGAAACGTCCATTCGACGCGCAGATTCACCTGGCCTTTTTCGAGAACGAAACATTTTTCCACTTGCAGCCGGCGGCCGTCCGGCGTGTGCGCAACTCCTTGAAAAAGAATTCGCGTTTCGCGCTCCAATCGCTGCAGGGAAACTTCCTTGCTGACGAAGTCGAAGGCCTCGGTGAATCCCTGGGCCGCATACTCCTGGAAATCCGTCCCCGGCTTGAGGTAAACGTCGGAAACCGATCGCCGGATTTTCCGATCGTAAACGAGATAACCGCGCAGGCCCGACTCCTTTTCGCCCAACTGGTTTTCCAATTTGTCGCCCGCCTCGCCCTGTCCGCCCACGAAGGCATGATAGGCCTCGAAACGCCGCGTCAAGGTGTCCACCAGATTGAAGCCCGAGGCCTTGAGCCAAAATTGGTCGATTTCACCTTGCTGGGAAAAGCTGATATAGGCTTCGGGAGTATTCAGGCTGTACTCCAGCTTGCCGTCGCAATTCCAATCCTGGATTTCCCATTGCGGCCAGACCGAGTCTTTGGGGGCCTCAGCGTCCAAAATTTTTTGCGCCGCCACCAGGTTGCGATACAGACCGAAACGCAGATGCGGCAAGTATAAACCGCCGAACACACCATGCCAATAGGCGCAATTGCATTGGGCTTGCCAAATATGATCCTGCGCCTCAGATGCCTTTTCCTCCGCCATCGACGCCCGGGCCTTGGCCAGGGTCTGCGACAGGCGAATCCCCTGCTTATGGATTTGATTGCTCTCGGAATATTTGTTGAAGAAATTCCGCCAGAAGGTACCGCGCAGGAATTTGGCCGAGTCCTGGCCCTCCTTTTCAATTACGATTTGCTGGGCCTTGCGGAATTTCGGGATGTCGCGCGCGTCCTGGGCCCAAACCATCATTTCCTGGTAGGATGCGGGAGGGAGATACACCAACCCAAGATTTTTCTCCGGCTTGAGTCCCGCGCCTACCGGCTCGACGCGGATGCGGTCGGAAAGACCTTCCACACGCTCGAAAAACCGGTGCAGCCACCCGCTTTTATAAACGGTGTCATGCGTAAACGGCCAGTCGCCGAACTTCTCGCCGTCATCGCCGAAGACCACTTGCACGTCGGCCGTGGGGCTGACGACTACTCCGCCCGACGTCACTCCGGAGTTACCGGGGGTATTCGCACCTTGTGCGACCGCATCCTGTGCGACCGCATCCTGTGCGACCGCATCCTGTGCGACCGCGCCCTGTGCGAGCAAGTCCCGCGCACCATGCGACAAAGGCTTTTCGAGGGCCAACAAAGTATCGATCACTTCGTCCACGCCGCGGAACGGGATATAGTCGCGGATGACGTCGTGGATGGGAAACAACTTGAGGGTATGGCCCTGGTCCTCGGATACGAAATACCCGTCCATGTCCTTTTCGGTCTTCCCCACCATCTTGAAATGGCTGCCGTCCAGCAGCACGTATTCCAAACCCGCTTCGGCGATGGGCTTCACCAAGGTCGGCTCCCACACCCGCTCGGCAAGCCAAATGCCCTTGGGCATGGTCCCAAAAAGCCGGTGCACGGCCAGCGACAGTTTGCGAAGCTGGCCCACTTTATCGGCATCGGAGATAACGGGCAGGATGGGTTCGTAGAAACCGCCTCCCAGGATTTCCAGTTGGCCCCGGTCGACCACCTTGCGCAATTCGGCGATGTACTCAGCGTGATTCCGTTCCAGCCAATCCAACAGGATGCCGGAAAAATGCATGCTCATCCGAATGCGGGGATGAGCTTCGAGCACCTCAAGGAAAGGCCGGTAGGCTTGTTGGAAAGCGCGTTCAAAGATGAAATCGAAATTCCCAACCGGCTGATGGTTGTGAATGGCCCAATGCAGGTTGATCATGGAAAGACCTTCAGAAAAGGTTCACGTTGACGTCCAGGCCCTTCTTATCGATGTGGCGGAAAAGGGAATCCGCGCTGGTCATGGTCGATCGGAGCTCTAGGTAGAAAGTGGAGTCATTCAGCATGGCGCCGACGGTGCTATTGCTGGAATTGACTTTCGCCAGCAACCGGTTCATTTCATCGGCCACGTGATCCGCCTTGTCCACCACGTCGCGGAGCTTGGAGGAAACTTCCTGACCATTCTGGATGATGTTCTTGACCGGGATTTCCTGATCGCGCAAAAGGATATGCACGCGGGAACTGGCCTCCTCGAGATTATTCAGGCTATGCTTCACCTTGGGATTCACTTCCACCAGGAAGGCGTTGAGGCGATGGCTTAAATCCTGGGTCTGCGCCATCACGTCGTTGAAGGTGGCCACGAATTGCGGCTTGCCTACCGTGCTGTCCATGACCGATTGAAGTTGTTTGACCATGGTTTCCGATTGCACGAAAACCTCACCGGCCACGCCCATGGCCTCGGCGATGCCCGCGTCGAGCTTGCCTTCGAGGCTGGCGCCGATGGGAAAATATTCCGCGGAGCGGCCCAATAAAATTCCGATCTGCCGTTCGCCCATCAGGCCGATATTCTGGATGCGAACCTCAGAGTCTTTGGGCAACCGCACGCCGCGATCGAGTTTTAATCCAACCTTGACGCGATTCCCCTGCAATTCGATGCCCTGCACCTTGCCCATTTTGACACCGTTGACCTTCACGGGATCGCCGTCCTGCAAGGTTGAAACCTGATCAAAGAGGACGAAGAAGGTATCGGATTTGCGCCCCGGCATGGTTTCCTTGAGGAAGTAAACGCCGAATAAGAGGATCACCAGGGAAAGGATGACGAAAAGTCCCACCACGATATTGTTTTTGCGATTGGTCATGGTGAATACCGTGGGCCGGGTCGACGGCCCTTCAGGAACCTCCGTTTCCCGTTATTATGGCAAATATAGATTGTTTGGAACAATCTATTCGTAGACTTCGGTAGAGAGCCGCGTCAAGGAATTGAGCCGGCTTTTATTTTTCATCGTCTCGATCAGTTTTTCGTTGAAGAGTTTCGCCGCGTCTATGCCGTTCATTTTCAACAACATATTCATGGCGATGACCTCCGAGATCACCGTGATGTTCTTGCCCGGCGATATCGGTATGATGACTTTGGAAACCGGAATGCCGATGACGTCGGTATTGAGCGGATCCAATCCCGTGCGTTCGTAATTCTCGCCCTCGCGCCACTTTTGCAACTCCACGACGACTTCGACCTTTTTCGTATTGCGGATGGCCCGGATGCCGAACAACTTTCCGACGTCCACGATGCCGATGCCGCGGATTTCCATGTGGTGGCCCAGGATTTTATTTCCTTTGCCGATGATGGAATGGCCCTTGCGGATTAGATGCACGATATCGTCCGCCACCAGGCGGTGGCCACGTTCGACCAGGTCGAGCACGCATTCGCTTTTGCCGACGCCGCTTTCACCCACGTAGAGCATGCCCACACCGTACACGTCCACGAGCGAGGCATGGACGGAGCAATAAGGAGCGAACCAATCCTCAAGGATGTCCTGGACTTCCGTGCAGAAGTCGAGCGTTTCCCGCGACGTCGTAATGATGGGGACGTTCTGCGTCAGGCACATCTCCAGAAGTTCTTCATGGAGTCCCGCGTTATGGGTCAACACCCACAAGGGCGAACGGTAATCGTGCAGGCGCCCGAAAATTTCCTTGCGTTTGTCCGATCCTACGCTTTCGAGATAGGACCATTCGGTGGTTCCGATGATTTGCACCCGCTGGTAGGAATAAACGCCCGTGAAGCCAGCCAAGGCCAGGCCGGGCCGATGGAGGTTAGCCTCAATGATTTCCGTACACAGGGAAGACTCAGGGGTTTTCAGGTTCAGGGACAATTCTTCCTTGAACTGATAATAGAAATCCCTCACTGGGAGGGATCTCTTGCGATTGATTTCGAGCCGGTTGAATTCGATGCTATCTGGCAAAGTTGGGATTTAACCTCACTCGACGATAAGTTCGGACGTCGGAATGGATTTATGCGCCTTCAATTTTTCGTTTTCCTTTTTGAGTTGGCGCTCGACCTTTTCCAACATCGCTTCAATGGCCTTATACATATTGTCTTCTTCGGCATGGGCGCAAACGGACTTATCCAGAATCTTCACGATGATTTCCGCGCGCCTGACCCCGCTCTTTTCAGCATCCAAGATGACATGGGCACCCGTGATGGAATCATTGAACTTCTCGATGGTGTTTAAACTTTCCGTTAGACTGGCATGAAGTTGCGGCGAAGCGTGGAAATGCCGTGCAGTGATCTGGATTTTCATTTTCGATCTCCTTTGCAAACAGGCCGTCCGAATCGAATGGACTCAGGCGTCCCATGATTCAATTTACATAATTGACCAAGATGAGGGTAAACACTTCTCTTGGCATTCTTACCTTGAATGGCCGAGGTCGTCCGGGTGGTTTCCATCGGCCCAATGCGTCAGAGTATCGGTTCCCCGTAGCGTGAATTTTGATCCGAAGGGAAACCGGAGGCGCATATAAATCATCTTACCCGTGATGTCTGGGATCTGTCAAGTCGTTTTTCGGGCCAATTCAGGCGCTTTTCCCTTGCCGTAATTTTCTCAAAAACAATGGTTTGCGGCTATTCCAGCGCGGTGAAATCCGGCCTCAGTATTGCTTACGAAGCCGCGCGGGAAGAATTTCCAGTTGGTCGCGATACTTGGCCACGGTACGGCGCGCGACATCCAGCCCCTTGGCCTTCAGGATCTCGACGATCTTTTGGTCGCTGAGCGGGCGTTTCGTATCCTCGGATTCGATCAATTTTTTGATTTCATCCTTAGTGGTAACCGAGGAAATTTCCCGGCCGTCGGATTGCGTCACGCCGGCGGTGAAAAAGTATTTCAGCTCGAAAATTCCATGCCCCGTTTGCACGTATTTCCCGTTGGTCACGCGGCTGACGGTGGAGATGTGCATGCCGATTTTATCGGCCACGTCCTGCAGGATCAGGGGACGTAAATGCGTGGGCCCGAGCTTGAAGAAATCCGGCTGGCTCTCCATGATGGCTTGCATCACCTTGAGCATGGTGGACTTTCTTTGTTCGATGGCGCGGATGAGCCAAGTGGCGGAGTTGAGCTTTTCCCTCACGTATTTCTTCTCGTCCGTGCTGGCGCGGCTCCCCTTTTTCAAAAGCTCGGCGTAAGCGCGGGAAACCTTAAGCGAGGGAATGCTGCGATCGTTCAGCATGAGAACCAAAACGCCGTCCACGTCCTCGACGATGAGATCCGGGGTGATGGAATTGGCCACCGTCGCGCTGACCAACCTTCCAGGGTGGGGCTCCAACGTTCCGATTTCCCGGATGGCAGCCTGGATTTGTTCCGGTGGAACGTCGAATTTTTTCCCGATGGCCGCGACCTTTAATTTTTCGAGGAGTTCGAATTCTTCCTCGACGATGCGACGGGCCAAGGGGCTGACCCGGCCGAAGCGGTGGATTTGCAAAAGCAGGCATTCGCGCAAATTCCGGGCGCCGATTCCGGACGGATCCATGCTTTGGATCACATGGAAGGCTTCCCGAACATCGTGGCTGGCTGCGTCGAGGGGTTTGGTACCCTCGATGATAGTCTGGATTTCTTCGATGGCGGGCGAAGGAATGGAAAGAGGCGCTTCCCGGCCGACGCGGCGTTCCGGATGTTTTTTCTCCCGGGTCCCATTGATGGTCGAGGACGCCGGCATGGCTTCAGGTGGGACGGCGGAATCGGCCAAGGCCTTATCGCTCGCGGCCGTCACGGCCTGGTCATAGTCGCCACCGATGATGTTCCTGTCACCGGCCGGACCGGCCGGACCGGGTCCGGGTCCGGCGTGGAAGGAACCATTTCCACCCGAGGCCTGATAGCTCAGGTTGTGATTTTTCGGGACCGCGGAGGAATGTCCGACCATTTCATCGGCAACGTCCGTCGGAGCTTCCGTCTTGGCAGATTTCCTTCGATCCGATTCAGAGCCCGCTTTATTATCCTCTTCCGGCTCTTCGAATTTGGCTTCGGGAACCAGGTATCCGCGCTCATCCAGGCTATTGATCAAATACTCGACCAATTCGGCAACCTTCGCGTCTAAAGTCCTGTCCTGCAGTTGCCCAAGCAAGAAATCCTGTAGCGTTTTGGAATAAACGGGAACCTTTTCAAACCGTTCGTCCGGGCTTTCCATTTCCTCGGTGCGCTTGCTGCCGAGATCAAAGCCCTCTTCCAAATAGCTTTCCCAATCGATTTCCTTATTTTCCTTCGGATCATCGGGAATGACACGATCGAGATCGGATTGATCAGCGGGAGCGGACTCTACGTCTTGGGTAGACGGTTCGTTGGCCGAGTCGCTTTCATTAGCAGCCGTTTCGACGGGCGGCTCGTCGGTTTCATTTTTTCGCTCGGCGTCTTCGGAAGAATTCTCGTCCTGAATTTCCTCGCCTTCCTCCACGGGTTCGAGCAAGGGATTGGTTTCCAACTCCTGCTTGACGACCATTTCCAGCTCCAGCGAATTCATTTGCAGAAGCTTGAGGGATTGGATCATCTGGGGCGAAAGCTTTTGCTCCAGCCCGACGTGAAGATTTAGGTCAAGTCCGAAATTCATGCGCCTCTCGTTATCCCAGAGAAAAGGATTTACCCAGATAAATCCGACGGGCTTCCTCGTCCTGCGCCAAATGGCCCGCCGAGCCTTCCACCAACACCTTGCCTTCAAACATGATATAGGCCCGATTGGTGGTGGCCAGGGTTTCGCGAACGCTGTGGTCCGTAATCAAAATGCCCATTCCCTTATCCCGGAGATTAAATATAACTGATTGGATGTCTTCGACGGCGATGGGGTCGATCCCGGCGAAAGGTTCGTCCAAGAGCAGGAACTTGGGGTTGGTCGTCAAGGCGCGGGCGATTTCCAGGCGTCTGCGTTCCCCGCCGCTTAATGTATAGGCCCGGCTTTTCCGGAGGTGGGTGATTTTAAACTCTTCCATGAGCCGTTCGGTTTCGGCTTTGCGATCTGCGCGCGAAAGGGGACGCGTTTGCAAGATCGCTAAAATATTTTCCTCGACGGTCAATTTCCGAAACACCGAGGATTCCTGCGCGAGATAGCCCAATCCGCGCCGCGCGCGTTTGTACATGGGCATGGAGGAGACGTCTTCTTCGCCGATATGGATGCGCCCGGAATTGGCCCGGATCATCCCCACAATCATGTAGAACGAGGTGGTTTTTCCCGCTCCGTTCGGACCCAGGAGGCCGACAACCTCACCTTGGTTCACGTGAAAACTGACCCCGTCCACCACGCGGCGGCCGTTATAAATTTTAACTAAGGCATCCGCCTTGATTTGGAGCACTACTTTTTCCTCCAGGTTTTGATGGGCGTCCCCGTCCCGGGGGCCGGGGTCCCGGGCGGGCCCGCTTGGGCCGGGTCTGTCGCGGCGCCGGTCGTCGCCGGAGAGGCCGGGGAAGCCGGTGGGGTTTTCGAATCCGCCGATTGGGTTGTGGAGGCGGCGGTCCCGGGGTTCGGCCTGCCCGATTCTGCTTTCGCCGCATTCTTCCCGCCAGCCCCGAGCTTAATGCCGGCCTTTTCGGAAGCGGAAATATTCCCGGTGGAATCGCGCGTTGCCTTGGCTGTAGCCTTCCCCTGGACGGCCGTGCTGTCGCGGTTTTTCTTTTGCTTCTCCCCGAAATAGGTGCCCTTGGCTCTCCCCGTCACGACCACTTCGTCGACCTTGCCCTTCTTAAAAGCGAAGTCGATGGTATCCCCTTCCGCGTCGTTGCGCCCTTTCAGCTTTTTCTTTTCAAAATGGTAATAAGTGCTTTTCGCTCCGCCCACCACGTTCGCGCCGTGGATTTGCTTATCGCGGAACCGCAACACCATGTACTCGCCGCTCATTTTGTTCACGAACTCCGGCTTGTCGACATCGAAATAGGCGCCTTTGGCGTTCTTGAAAACCTGCACGCTGTCGATGGCCTTTTCTTTGAAGGTCAGGAACAGCGAATCGCCGGAAACGTCCGATTGCCGCGCCACGGTGCTGTCGGTGGCCGGTTCGCTGCTATGGGCTTGGGCTTGGCCTTTCACCAACAAACTGCGGATATCCTCGCCATGCATTCCCATCCGCATGATCAGGCCCTTCACCTGGTTGTCTTCCATCACCATTTGCGGATCGCCGAGCAGGAAGAGCGAGTCCGAAGCGTCATGGTATTCGGCCTTTTTGCAGGTGATTTTAAGCTTGTCCCGATCGATGCGCACGCGGCCGTCGGCGATGGCCACTTGCAGGGAATCGTCGTAGGTCATCACGTCCCCGCGTATGACCAAGGTGTCTTTTTTCGGGGTAACCTCCGCGTTACCCAGGGACTTATCGCGGGCGGGTGCCGGCATTTTTCCCTTACGCGCGACTTCGAAAGGCAAAGCCGCGAACCGTTTGCCCGCATCGGAGGCGGAAGCGGCGCTATCGGTGGCCGCAACTCCAGGGCGAACCACGGTGGGATCGCGGCCGGCGGAGTCCATTTTGTGATTTGCGGATGGCAGAGAATCCGCGCGCGCGGTATCCGGCCGCGCCTTGCTTGCGGTGGAATCCTTGGATGTATAAAACCTGCGCAGGACAGGATCGCCGGACAAGGTGGCGAGATGCTTGAAGCGCATATAAACGACGCTTCGTCCCGTAGCGACCACGTCCCCGCTGCTGTCCCGCATAAAGACGTTGCCTTCCGCGTCGGCCTTGCCCTGGCTCTTGTCATAGCTGCCCCGGTCGGCGGTCAACAAAGAGCCGCGTTGGCGGATTTTCATCCCCGATTCGCAGATGACCTGGTTTTTGTCCTTCATCCAGACGGCGCGTTCGGTTTCCAATTTCAAAGCGCCGTGGGTAAACCGGACCTTGCCCGTGAGGATATATTCGCCGCGGCTGCGACTTCCCTCGAAATGATCCGCGTTATCCATAATCAACGGCTCGTCTTTTTCCTTTTCAGTTTGGCCCGAAGCGGCCCAAGTCCAGTGAACTCCCACTGCCAGGCATAAGGCGAATAATCGGATCCCAACGATTCTACTCATGACTCGGACGTGGCCCCGAAAGACGATCATGGTTTTGATCTCGCAGGAAGTGCTTTGGGAGGAACGGCGGACGGGGCACCGGAATGCTCGGCGGCTTCCGCAGCCGTAGTCGGAAAACCGGGCGGAAGGCGAGGCAGATCCGGATTGGGCGGGGGTTTGACTGCGGGACGTTCCGGCTGACGATTCACCGTCGTGGGCTTGGGCTGGGAAATATCCGGTTTAGCGTGGGACGTATCCGGCTTCACGTGCGACGTATCTTGATCAGCTTTTTGAAATCGCTCCTGAACCTTGCGGAATACCCCGTGCACGTCGGATAAGATTTGCCAATTGTCCAGCTTGGCATCCGAAAGGAATCCTCGCCCTGTTAATATATCGCCGTCTTCGGAAACCACGCGTACATGCGCTTCGGTACTGATTTGATTGATGGCTTTGTTCCAACGTAAGGAATCCGTGACGATGTCCACGCCCTTCTCGGAATGGCCGTGCACATGACCCGAGGCGACCAGGAAAGAAACCGCTTCGTCCACGGTTCCGGAATCCGAAGTCACGCGCACCAGGATTTTTCCCAGGCTGTCGTAGACGTTCAAGTCCACGGGCCGCGCCCGGACCAAATCCGTGCGGGGCCATTTCACCAAGTGCATGGTTTTGAGAATCCAGCTTAGGTGGGAGCCTTCATACATATCCAAAATGGTGGTGTCATGATATTCCGCCAAGGGCAATTCTTTAATCGGAACCTTGGATTTAGGTGGCTCATCCAAATGTGTACAGCCGGTTTGCCCCCCTAAAAAGGCCAGGGAAATAAGCAAAAGAAATGCCACCGTTCGCATGGCGTTAAAATACTTAAACCTGTTGGATGGGCAATTCCACACACAGTTTACCGACATTTACGCGCAGGGGCCGAAAATCTATCATTAGGCCCACCTGGATATGCCCAAGCAATTCTTCTTCCGGGTCAGACAAGGTGACTTAACTTGAGCAAAAGCAAAGATTTAACCGAAGGCCCCATCTTCCCTCTTCTTCTCAAAATCGCCATCCCCATGATGATTGGCATGATGGCTCATATGTTTTTGAACATCATCGATGGAGTCATGGTAAGCCGCCTGGGCATCCAGGAAAGCCTGTCTGTTTTGAATTATGGGTTCCCATTTTTTTATCTGATTTTTGCCGTCTTTAATGGACTAACCAGTGGGTCCACTTCGGTCATGGCCCGCTATATTGGAGCGAAGGAACAGGCCAAAGCGGAAAATGCCCTCGGCCAATTGGTTTGGGTGGCCTTTGGCCTTTTCGCAATTTTCCTGCTGGTCTATCCGTTTATCCTGCCGGCCTATCTCACCATGCAAAAAGCCTCTCCCGAGGGCGCGGCGTTTACTCGGAATTACCTGAATACCCTGTTTATCGGAGTCCCCTTTTTAGTCTTGAGCCTGTTGTGGGGATCGGGGTTGCGCGCGGAAGGCAATACGCGAACCTTGATGATGGGTATGCTCGTCGGGACCTTGGCGAACATTGCCGTGGCGCCGTTCATGATTTTCGATCATTTCCATTTCGCCGGGATCGATTGGCAGGGATTGGGTTGGGGCGTTACAGGCGCGGGCTTGGCGACCGCGGGCGCCAACTTTCTCACGGCGTTGATCGTCTTCTCGATTTATGCCCGGAAAAAAACGACTTTGCAATTGCGCATTTGGCCGGATTGGTCGGATCGGTCGGGGATGTGGGACGCGTTCAAAGTTGGAGGACCCTCCATTCTTTCCCAGTCCTTAATCGGCATTAACGTTTTCATTTTTACTCGCCTGGCATCGGCCTTTGGACCGACCGCCACGGCCGCCATCGGCATCGGATCGCGCTTGGAAACCTTGGCGATTTTCCCATCACTGGCCATCATGGTCGCGGTCCTTTCTTTAGTGGGACAAAATTACGGCGCGAAAAAATATGACCGGGTGGAACAGAGCGTGCGCATGGGATTGGCCACGGCCTTCCTGACCTTGGCCGCCATCGGCATCCTGGTGCATTTCACGCGCGCGAGCTTGATCGAAATGTTCCATCCCGATCCCGCCACTCTCCCATCGGCTTTCCATTTCATCGGCATCACCACCTTGGGATACGGATTCGCCGGCATCAGCATCGTTTCCAGCGGCGCGTTCCAGGGCCTCGGACGCGGCCTGCCTTTCCTGACCTTGAACTTCATGCGCATGGTGCTCATCGCCGCCCCCCTGGGTTATTACATGGCCCATTACCACGGCGAATACGCCTTGCACTATTCCCCGCTGATCGCCAGCGGATTTACCGCGCTGATTGCCACGAGCTGGATTCTCATCGCGGTGCGCAACCTGAGACGGCTGCCTCAAACGGCCGTCCAAAGCGTTACGGTGTCGGCTTGAACGTTGGTGAATCCGGGTTTCCGGAACAGGGTCGCCCCTCGGAAGCCCCCCGGCTTCCCAACTCAAAATCAGACACGACGGCGAATCAAAGTGAAATGAAAATCCAGGTTCGGTATTCGGAAACCGACGCCATGCGCTTCGTATACTACGCCAATTATCTGGTTTATTTCGAAGTGGCGCGAACGTCCGCCCTGGCGGAACTGGGCCATCCGTATTGGGAAATGGAAAAACGCGAGGTCCTGATTCCCGTGCTCAAGGCGCACTGCGAATACCAGAAACCTGCGCGTTACGGCGACTTGCTGACCTTGCGCACGTTGCGTTGGCGGCTGGGCGCGGCGCGCCTGCGCTTCGAATATTCCGTATTGCGCGACGATGAATTACTGGCTACCGGATTCACCGAGCATGCCTTTATGCATCCTTCGGGCAAGGCCATCCGGCCTCCGAAGGAAATCATCGCATTTTTTCCGGATTATCCAGGGAAATAAAAGGCGGACTCCGCCGATGCCAGAGCCCCGTTCAACGGTACCGGGCTATCTCTTCCATCAATTCTTCCAACGCGCGCACGGACGCTTCGGCGGGCTTCAAGCCGGGAAATTTTTCCGAGGCATAATTGATTCCCGACGAACTGTTGATCAGGTGCAGACCGGATTCGCTGCCCGCCTCGCGGATGGCCTGATACACTTCGGCCACGCTTCCCGTTTGCCCGCCGGAAACGCCCGCGATGGCGATGCCGGGTATCAAAACCGGGATTTCCTGCCCCTGGGATTTCCACCCCGACAACAGGTCCCGTAATTCACGCGGAGCCGTGGCGCCGATCACAGCACCGAGATTGCCATCGTTCCATTCGCCTAATTTTTGCGCGACCTTGCGATACAAAGGAACGCCTTCCGGCATGACGACGAGATCCTGAAAATCCTTAGCGCTGGGATTGGAGGTGCGGACCAAGACGTAAATGCCCTGGCCCTCCGCAACGTCCTGGAAAGGTTTGACGGTATCCAGCCCCATGTACGGCGCGACCGTCACGGCATCGGCCCCGAAAACGTCGAACGCCATGGTCGCGTAAGCGCCGGAAGTACTGGCGATATCGCCGCGCTTGGCGTCCAGCACGACCAGGATCCCCAACTGCTTGCATGCAGTGATCAAGTCCTTCAATACCAGGAGGCAATCCAATCCCAACGCCTCGTAATAGGCCATATTGGGCTTGACCGCGGCGGGCAGCATCCGCTTGGCGTCCATGGCCTCCAGCATATCGAGATAAAAGCGTTTGATCCGATCGACGGGCGATCCGGTTCCGGGGATTTTTTTAAGTACCGGGTCCATGCCCACGCAGACGGTATTTCCGCAGGCGCGGGTTCTTTGCAAAACTTTTTCGGAATATTTCATGGCGACCCTAATTTAATTCCATCCGAAGTATGCGACTCCCAGGCCAATTCCGGAAGCCGCTTGCGGGCATAGGCCAGGAAATGGCCCCAATCCGACTGCGGCCGGGAATTTTCTTGAGCGCACCAGTCGAGGAAATCCACGGCGCGGAGACTTTCCACACATTTTTTTTGATCCGTCAGCCAAACGGAATAATCGTACAGCTGGGAACAGGCCTTTCTGCGGACCAGGTTGGAAATCAGCACTTCTTTTAACCAGATCTGGAATACCTCCTCCAGCCGCCTTTGGAGCCATGCCATATCGACATAGTGGCCCTTAATCGGGAACCGGGGGATGCGGTTGTTTATGACATAGGTTGACATGGTGGAAGCTCGGTCGGAATACCGTACCTTTTGAGGTCTTTTTGGTGGTCTTTTTGGCGAATCGGCCCATCAAAATGTAAAAGAATTCATCGAATCGATCGGAGGATATTACATTTTTGGCGGGTGGTTTAATGGATGCGATAGCGGAAAAATACAATGCCGTGGTAACGGCCAAAGTCAGCTTTACGTCGGACTTATTCATTTTGAAAGTCAAGCCGGATAAACCATTGGCCGAGTTCGTCTCCGGTCAATATGTTTTGTTGGGGTTGTCTTCCAATCTAGCGCGTCGCCCCGGGAGCGAACCGGAGTTCAAGGAAAGCAAACCGGACCGGATGGTGCTGCGAGCCTATTCCATCGCTTCATCGGGCCACGAACCGGATCTTCTGGAGTTCTATATCTCCGTGGTTTCCAACGGCGCTTTAACGCCACGCTTGGCCCAACTGCATCCCGGCGATCGCTTGATGGTAGGGGATAAAATCCGTGGGTTCTTCACTCTGGATACGGTTCCCCGGGAACATTCCACCGTCGTGCTCGCGGCCACGGGAACGGGCTTGGCTCCCTACATTTCCATGATGCGGAGACATAGCGCCCATCCCTACCCTTTCCGATTCGTTATTCTACATGGGGCGCCGCGCAGTTGGGAGCTTGGGTATCTGGACGAATTGCGTATGCAGGCGCGCCACTTGCCGCGCGTGACTTACATTCCCTCCGTTACGCGCATGAAAGAAGATCCTTGGTGGACCGGCGATACGGGGCGCATCACGAAATGGTTTCAAGACCCGGAGTTGGCCAAGCGGTTGGAGTTGGAGTGGGATCCGAATAAGACCTCGGTTTTCCTGTGCGGGAACCCGGCCATGATCCACGAGGTGGAAAACACTTTAAAACCCTTGGGCTATACCATCCACGGCACCCAGCAGCCCGGTAGCCTGCACACCGAAGAATACTGGTAATCGAGGTCTGCTGCAGCCTTTCGGCTTGCCTCAAAGCATCGCTTCCGCTTTAGCCCTTTTCGACATCCTTCAAGGCGTCGCGTCCGCTTAGGACACAAAAAAACCCCGCAGTCAGCTGCGGGGTCATTTACATCAATTACCTAAGAGACTCGACCCGACTCACCTTGCGGCGGTCTGTAAACTAATTTTCGTCGTAGGTGCGCTCGACCTCTTCACGGTCCTTCTTTTCGACGATTTCACTATTGAAATTGCGATCAATGGGCAAGGCGTTCAAATCCGGATTGGTATTGTCCAAAATGTACACGGCCGAGGGATTATCCAGCCAGCCTACGACTTCTACGTTTTTCAGGTTATGCGTTCCACCGCTACTGATTTTGACGCGTTCGATTTGACCATTGTCGACCCAGCCCTTGATGCTACCGGAGGTTTTCACCATGGAACGAGCTTTACTTTGTTTCAGGACGGTGATTTCATCGCCGGCGGTCAGATCCGCGATTTTTTCGCTTTCTTCGGAGGCTTCCGCCTTAAAGATAGCGGCGCCGCCAGACTTGATCCGGGTCACCGTCGTTGTTTCCACTTTATCCTTGGAGAAAGCCCAAGTCGCTAATGACAGAATCAAAAATACAGCGATTTTCTTCATACACCCTTCCTTAAAACCGGTGGGGAACCGTGTCCGTTGGTTAGCAATATATAGCCAACCTTTGGAATGCACAAGGGCTACTACAGGATAAATTCAGCATTTTTTCGGTTGCTCAAGGAAAGAATGAAGACCTCAAGAATAGGGAAAGTTCGGATCGTCCGCATGCAAGTTTGAGGCCTCGGATTGGACCGACGGTCGGACCCGTAACTCAAGGAACTCTATTCAACCTGGGTGCACGTTCAATCCATCACCCTGATTTACCCGCTCTCCTCGATTGCACCCCAAAAAACCGGAACGGTATAATAGCCGCACACCGAGTCTTTTGGAAAGTCAGAGGAATTATGGAAATCCTGATGAAAATTGCCAAATTCATCAATGAAGGCGGTACCGTCGAATACCTCATCCTGGGCCTGTTGGGCCTAGGCCTGTCCGTGATATTCGAGCGGGTTTGGTTCTTTTTCATCAAGTGCCGTATCAATTCCAAGAAACTTTTGGCGGATACCACGGCTTTGATTCGCAAGGAAAAAATTGCGGAGGCGCGTAAGCTGTGCGCGCAAACCGGGACTCCGCTGGGCCTAATCTTGGAAGCAGGCATTTGGAAATACGAGCAAGTCGCCACTCCCGAGGAAATCAAGGATGCCCTCGAAGAGGTTTCTCTTCGCGAAGTTCCCCGCCTGCAAAAGCGCACCCATTACTTGGGCCTCCTCGCCAATTTGTGCACCCTGGTGGGATTATTGGGCACCATTTTCGGCCTTCAGGAAGCCTTTTCGGCCTTGGAATCCGCCGACCCTTCCCAGAAAAGCAAGCTATTGGCGCGAGGAATCACCTTGGCGCTCAATGCCACGGCGCTTGGCCTCATGTCGGCCATGATTTGCATGGCGGCATTTTCCTGGCTGGGTTCGAAGTCGAATCATTTACTGGAGCAAATCGATGAGACCGTGTTGCGACTGGTGAACTTTCTCAACGCGCAACGTAAGACCAATCCGGGAAATCGATACGGACAATCGGGGCCGGCCGGACAGGGTCCGGGCGGTCAAGGTTTAGGGGGCCCCGATTATGGCGGTCAGGGACCGGTCGGACCAAGTCCGGTCGGTCAGGGACCGGTGGGCGGCGTTATGCCCGGAATGGGCCGGGGATGAGCGGGTCGGTCTCCGGACCCGCGCCGGGGGGGAAATCGAGGGGCGGTATCGCCTCCAAAGGTGGGTTGGCGCAGTCCGCGCCAATTGATCTGGACATGACGCCGATGATGAACATGCTCATCATCCTCATTTCCTTTCTGGTCACCATGGTGGTCTTCACGCAATTGGCCGTGATCAAATTCAACTTGCCCCCTTCCGGACCCGGTGAAGCAGGCACCCAATCAGCCGCCGATACAGCGACACACCCGGAGGTCGATATCACCTTGGTGGTATCCGAAAACGGATTCCAGGTCATCGGCGAGGGCCGTAAGCTGGACCCCATTCCCAAAGGGGCCCAGGGCTACGACTTTCCGCGTTTGGGACAATTCATGAAACGGCTGAAGGAAGAGTATCCGAGCGCCGAAAGCGTGGTGATGCTGATCGATTCGAACATCGTCTACCAGGACATCATCACTTCGATGGACGTGCTGCGCGAAAACAAATTTCCGAAAATCCTCTTGTCCGGGGGGTGAATCCATGACCATGAGACGGAAACGCCGCGGCCCACCGGACATGGCCAAGCCGCAAATGACCTCGCTGGTCGACGTGTTGACGGTACTCGTCTTTTTCCTCTTGAAGAATTTTTCCAGCGAAGGCGACATCATCACCCAAAGCAAGAATCTCGAACTGCCGATGAGCACGTCCAAAACCAGGCCCGAGAATACGATAATCGTCGCCATCAGCGAAAAGCACATCCTGGTGGAAGGGACTCCGGTGGCCTTGGTCAGCGAAGAGCAGGAGCGCTCCGGAACCCAGATTCCCGGGCTCTCCACCTTTTTGGAGGATAAGCGGAAACAAACCGAAGCCATCGCCGAGTACGACAAAAACGTGACCTTCAACGGAAAACTCACGGTACAGGGCGATAAAAAAATTCCCTACTGGTTGCTGCAAAAAGTTTTGGCGACCTGCGGTGAAAACGGATACAGCAGTTTTTCCCTGGCGGTGATGAAACACGATGTTGACTGAGAAGTTAAAGGAAAAGCCGCGGGAAAAGTTGCCGGATGGCTTGCGGTCCGCCTATAAAGGCGGGCTGTTCGATCAAATTGACGTGCCGGCCATTACAAGCTTCACCGCGTGCGCGCTCCTCTTCGTGCTATTGCTGGTCGGCGTTAAATCGATCGATTATAGCGGATTGGAAAAATCCAGCCTGGAGGACATTTCCGAGCGCGTAGCCAAAATCATCATGCCCTTGAAACCCCCGGGGAAAATCGTGCCTAAGCCCGCGTCGCCTCAATCCGGTAAAGGCCGCTCCGGACATGCCCGTGGACCAGCCGGACAGAGTCCGGCCGGAGCCGCCGGAGACGCATCGGCGTCCGCGCGCATAGAACGTTCCCGCAAAACCGTCACGGAGCAAATCGGCAAAGTCCAGGAGCGCATCACCAAGGCGGCGGTACTGTCCATCCTTTCCGGAAAGGGGCCCAGCGCCCAGGGCAGGCCGGTGGGGCGACAAAGCCAAGGCGGCGGATTCGCGGGCTTCGGCGACCTCGAATCCAAACTCGGAAACATCGATGGACTGACCAAGTATGACGGCAAAAAGGGAACCGTGAACCAGGATGGATCCGCCCCGCAAACCAAGGATGACGCGGTCGCGGCGACATCCGGCATTGACAAGCTCGTGAAAGGATTCCAAAATGCTAAGAGCAGTGTGATGGAAAAAATCGGCGTGACCGAGCTCGAGAAACCGGAGTTGCTCGACAAATCATCCAAATACACGGGCAACCGGAGCTTATCGGACGTGGCCGCCTTCATCAACAAAAAACAATCGGTAATCAGCATGATGTATGAGGAACGTCTGAAGATCAATCCCGCCTTGGAAGGTAAAATCACGGTCGTAATGGTCATCGAAGAAGACGGTGCGGTATCTTCGGCGACCACCATGCGATCGGAGACCACTTTGGACGATCCGGATTTCACCGCCGAATTGCTGCGCCGGATCAAGCGTTGGATTTTTCCTCCCTCCACGGGGGGCCCGGTGGAAATGAAATCGCCCTTTGTTTTCAAGCCGGCGTGATCTTGAAAATTCAAAATTCAAAATGCAAAAGCTAAAAGTCAAAATGATGAATACAAATTCCTGGAGCCGGATCGGTGAAAAGGGCTGCGCCTTCCCGTTTGCCGTTTTCCTTTTAACCTTTGCCATTTTACTTTTCGCTTTCGTTCCTTCCCAAGCAACCGTCATCAAGGCCGGCATGACCCTCAACATCATCGTGAAGAACGACAAGGAGCTCTCCGAAGTGGTGCGCGTCAAGGACAACGGCACCATCGATTACCCGCTTTATCAGGACGCATCCGTCGTCGACAAAACCACCAGCGAATTGCAGGACATCCTCGCGTATAAATTGGCCAAGGTCGTGGAGTCGCCGCTAGTGCTCGTCAGCGTGCTTTCCGAAACGCCGATTTCCATCATGGTGTTGGGCCAGGTTAAGAAGCCGGGGCTGGTCACGGTTTCCCCCAAGGCGAGCCTGCAGGAAGTTCTGCTGGCCGCGATGGGCACCATGGATCAGGCGGATTTGCAGCGCGTCAAATTGGTGCATAAAAACCAAGGGGACGAAAACGCCAGCTACTATGACCTGCAAAAATTCATGTCTTCCGGAGACCTCGCGCTGTTGCCGACTCTGGCGGACGGCGATCGCATCATCATCCTCTCCTCGAAAAAATCCCGCTACGTGAAAATTCTCGGGGCCGTGAACAAGCCCGGATTTTATCCCGTGGGGGAATCGGCGTCGGTATTCGACATGCTTTATCTGGCCGGAGGGCCGTCCGGGGACGCGAACCTGAACCGCGTGCGTATCATCGGATCGCCGGGTGGGCAACGGGCCGATTACTTGCTGGACATGCAGAAATTCATCGACAACGGAAAAACCGAGGACCTCCCCCTCTTGGCCGAAGGGGACGTCATGATTGTTTATACCAAGGCCATTACCTGGACCAAGAGCCTGGAAGTGGCTCGTGATCTCGTCACGTTGATCACGGCATGGTTCGTGGTTTCCTCGGTGCTGAAAAAATGAGCCAGGCTCCACACAAGCCCACGCGCGAGTTGGCGCTCGGGGATTATTTCCGGATCCTGGTCAAGAACCGGTGGATGATCTTGTTTTCCCTTTCCGCGTTCCTGGGCCCCACCTGGTGGTTCGTAAAGCACCTGCCGGACTCCTTCATCACCTCAAGCCAACTGGTGATGGATGAAAAATTCAGTCCGGAAACACCCATGATGATGGACAACGGCGCCAGCCAAAAAGACATCGGATATTACCGAGCCATTTTCCAGAGCCAGGCGTTTCTCGAACGGCTGGCCCAAGCCTTGGCGCCGGAATTGGCTCACTCGAAAATATTGTCCCACCAAAAAGAATACCTGGCGCAAACCATCACGGTGAATGAAGGCAGCGTGCATTCCTTCATTGCGATTTCCGCCAAAACCAATTCGGCGGCGTTGAGTTACACACTGGTTAAAAACGCCACGGACAGCCTGATTGTCTTTTGCCGGAAAGTGGACAACGAGGAAGCCGAGAAGGCCGTCTCGGCCATTAAGGAGCAAATCGACTTATGCGTTCGCAAGCGGGATGAAATCCAACTGGAGCGCAATAAAAAACTGGACGTCTCCAAATTATCCAGTCTCGGCGACGCGGCCGGGCTGGCCGCGTTGGAAAAAAACTACCAGGACGAATTGGTCAAACTGGAATTGGACAAGGCCAATCTGGAGGCCAAGCGGAGCTATTTCAAATCCCTCGATAACACCATCAACAAACCGGCGGCCGGAAAAAACGACTCCCTACTGGCCTCGCTGCGGGTGCAAATGGCGCAATTGGAAAAAGAAAAAGAAAAGAAAATCCGCCTGGGCATCACCATCACGCCGGACAGCAAATTGAATACGGACATGCAGTCACTGGAAGAGCGCATCGTAAAGCTTACCCCGCATAACGACTCGCAGCAGGACATCGGCATGCTGAACCAATGGCAGGCGCTGCGCAAGGAAGTGGCGCTGGCCGAAGGGGAAATGCGGCTTAAAAACGCGCGCTTGGACGCCTTCAAGCGGGCCATCATTGCGTATCGGCAGGGGCATCCCGACATCGGGAAAACCGAATTCGAAATGAGCCAGTTGGATAATCTCCTCGCGCGTTATATCGCGACCCAACAGCGGCTTTCGGAGCGGTTGGAAGACGCGGTCATCCAGGTCCAATCCAAGAGCGGGGGAATCAAGCTCGTGGACGCGGCCCAATTGCCGACCGATCCCATCCAGCGGCGCGACTACGCGTTTTATCTGGTGTCCCTTTTCATCGGCACCGCCATCGGCGTGGGCCTCAGCCTCTTGCGGGAGCTGATGGACGACACCGTGAAGTCGCCTGATGATGTCGAAAAAACCCTGGCCTTGACCTTGCTCGGGACCATCCCCCACATCGTCCCAAAGAAGACGGACCTGGAAGTGAAGCGCACGGTGACCAAGGGGAAAAAGCAACAAATCCGGAACAAATATCCCGAGTTGGTGGTCGGCCCGCAAAGCGAGGAAAGCGTGGTCGCCGAAGCGTACCGTTCGCTCCGCACCAATATCGTCTTTTCCAGTCCAGACAAGGTGATTCAAACCTTGCTCATCACCAGCAGCGGGCCGGGCGAAGGCAAATCCCTCACCATGGCCAATACCGCGCTTTCCTTCGCGCAACAAGGCGAGCCGACGCTGATCATCGACGCGGATTTGCGCCGTCCCGTGAACCATCATCTCTTCGGATTCGATCGCGGACCGGGTTTCGGCGATTTTTTCGCGGGAACCAATACCATCGACGAAGTTTGCCGCGAGGTGGAAGGCACCAACCTGCGCGTAATGACCGCCGGCGCCTACATGCCGAATCCGGCCGAACTGCTGGGCTCTAAAAAAATGGACGCCTTCCTCGTGGAGCTTAAGAAGCGTTACCGCTACATCCTGTTCGACACTCCGCCGATCATAGCCGTGACCGACGCGGCCATTCTCGCCAACAAGTTGGACGGCGTGGTGCTCGTAATCCGCGCCAACAAGACGAGTTTGACGTTGAGCGCGCGCACGCTGCAAACCCTGCGAAACGTAAACGCCAGGGTGCTCGGCTGCATCCTGAACGACGTGGACATCACCAAGGGCTACAACTCCTACGGATATTACAAGCATTATTACCACTATTACCTGACCAAGAAGGACTGACCCGGGTCGCCGCCGAATGTCCACGCTACGGAAGGCCGCCCGCAACGTCGTCCACTTCCTGTGCTCGCATATCGTTTCCTTCTGCCTAGGGATGGCGGCATCGGTGTTCATGGCGCGCAGCCTGGGACCCAATGACCTGGGCATTTTCCACCAGGTTTCCTGGTTCGCCGGAACCGTATCGGTCGTGGTTTCCCTCGGATTCATCACCTGTATCACAAAGTTCACGGCGCAATACCGCGCCGAAGGCCGGGACGCCGACATCGTGGCGGCGGTGCGGTTCATTTTCTACGTGGAATTGGCCATTACCGTGGTCACGACTGCCGGGCTGATTTTCCTTTCCCCCCGCATCGCGGAACATTATTTCACCGGAAAGCAGACCTGGCTTTTCAGGTTGGCCTTCATGGCCATCACACCGGGAATCCAAACCGCGATTTTTTCCGCGACGTTGGAGGGCGCGCAAATCTTCCGCTACCAGAGCCTGCATTCCCTGACGGTCACGCCGCTGGCCCTTTTGACCAAGGTCTACCTGATGACGCACGGTTACGGCCTGCTCTCGCTGTTTTGGACCAACCTCATTTTCTCAATCGTCAACCTTATCTTTTTCTTTTTCGCCTGCCGGCGCGAGGGTCTCTTGCGGGGATGGTTCAGGACTCGGGGAGGCTCGACCTGGAAAAAGGAAGTCCTCACCTACAATCGCAGCTTGATCGGCATCCATTTCGTGGACTTGATCGTCTGGTCGCGATCGGAAAATTTTTTCCTGGGTAAATATTGCGCCGCCCCGCAAATCGCGTATTACAATCTGGCCCATAACCTCATCACGAAATTCACCGGAGCTTTGCCCAACTTGATGTGGCGCATCCTATTGCCTATCGCGGCCGAGCAGCAGGGCCGCCAGGAAACCGACAAAATCAAACGGACCTACCACCATGCCTTGCGCTACGTGGCTTTTTTCGCCTTCCCCTCGGTCACGGCCTGCTTCATCGCCTCCTACGAATTAATCGTGATCTTCTACGGCCATGCCTATTCCGAAGCCAAGGTGTGTTTTCAAATACTTTGCCTGGGCGCCTTGCTGTCCAATCTCGCCCAACCGGGCGCGGCCGCCATTTACGCCAGCAATAAGCAGGGATTCGTGCTCCGCTATGGATCGGTACTGGCCGTGCTCAACATCCTGCTCGATATCTGGCTGATACCGCGCTACGGCGCTCCGGGAGCCGCGGCCTGTTATGGCACCACCACTTCGCTGGGCGTCATCGGGGGATTCATTTTTACCAATCGGAGCATGGGCCTATCCATTCCCTGGGGAGCCTGGATCAAATCCGCCTGCGCTTCCGGGTTGATGGGCGTCTTGCTCGCCTACCTCTTGACCCTGGAGCATCCCGCCTTCCGCCTGTTTCAACCCATGCAATCGCTGCTCTTGGAATGGACCGGACACGACGCGGAAAGCCTTTTCGGACCCCGCACGGTGCGACTGGCCTTTGCATGCGCCGTCGCCGGATCGGCCTACCTCATCCTGGTGCTGGCCTGGTTCAGGCCCCAAGGCGACGACCTAAAAATCCTTTCCGCCATGCAACGCTTCCTTCCGCGTCCTCTGACCTGGATTTTGGATCGTAAACGCCCAGCAGACGCGGAAACCTTGCGGTGAAGGTTTCGCTTCCGTAACCCTTCGGGAAATATAACGTAACATGGATGTCACCTATATTGATTCCGAACCACCCCACCCCATAGGCGGAGGCATTCGCACCTATTTCCGGTTGGCCATGGCGGCTTGCCGCGAGCATGGCGTGACGACGCGGATTTACACGCATAGTCCGGAGGCCTATCCCGGTGAGACGACCATTCCCATTGGGCGAGAACCCTGGTTGCCCTACCCCTGGCGCGGAATGGCGTACCGATGGGCGGCCGGCGAAAACGCCCTGTGGGAACATTCGCGATGGCTGGAAAAGGAATTATCACGAACGGATCGTCCCGGACGCGTCTATGAGTTCTGTGATTTCCTGGGTTACACCTTTTTCACCATGCGAAACCAGGCGTTGCAAACGAGATGCATCGTGCGCATCCACACTCCGAATTTCCTCGTGAGCGAAGAATCGTATTCCAATGGGAGTTTTCTTTCATTGCGCCGACTGCGCCAAAAACTCGCGGACGCCTCATGCCGACGCAGGGAATCGGCATGCCTCGCGCGGACCCAACGCCTGACCGTGCCCTCTCCCCAATTCGTGGCGGAAAAATTGCCCACGCTGAAAAATTGGGTGCATATCCCCAACCCGGTTCCTCCGCTTACCGAGCCGGGGCAAAATCCCGGTTCGGCACCGGATCGAAATCCCGATTCGACACTGGGTCAAGTTTCCGAATTGGCGCCGGTGCAAACAAATACGGACGAGTTGCGAATCCTTTGTTTGGGCCGCGTGGAACCGCGCAAGGGTACTTTGGATTTGGTTAAAGCCTTTCTGGAGTTCTCCCGAACGCATCCAAATGCCAGCCTTACCCTGGTCGGAAGCGAGGGCCAGGCAGAGTATTCGCATGCCGTTCGCACCGCCATGCATGCCGCTCCCCTGGGCATACGCAACCGCATTACTTGGGAACCGCCTTGCGCGCCCGAACGCCGAATCGCCTTGTTCCGACGCTTTAACGTGCTGGCCGTGCCTTCCCGATGGGAAAATAGCCCCTATGTTTATTTCGAGGGCATGGCTGCCGGCTTGCTCTGCCTAGGTTCAGCGACGGGAGAAATGAAATCCGTGGCGTCGATCACAAAAGCTCCCCTGGCCAATTCCGGCGACGTTTCCGACTGGGTACGCGCTCTCGAATCGGTCGCTTCCGGCGTGAGTTGGGAGTCCATCCCCTTGCAAACGGAATATATTCGCAACCGGAGACAGGAAATCCCACGCCAAATGATCGATTATTACCGGAAGGTCGCGGCAGGATAAATCCACCCGGGCGGAGAATGCAAATATGAAAGTCGCCATCATTTCACGTGAATTCCCGCCTCTCACGCACGTCGGCGGAATTGGAACCTACGCAGCCGCAGCGGCGAAATTACTGGCTGACCACGGCCACGAAGTCCACGTGATTTGCAATGGACCCATCACCGAGCGTCACTCGGTGGAAGGAGTTCAAGTCCACCGCGTCGCCATGTTGAATCATCATTTCCCCGCCTCAAGAATTTATTATCCCTATCGCGCTTGGTACCGGGCGCGATTGCCGCATTACCTGGATGCGATGACCTGGGCACGCACGGCGGCGGACTATGTGGGCCGCAACCCGGATTTCAATGCCTTCGATGTTTGCGAGTACCCCGAAACCATGGGCGAGGGCGCACTATTGACCTGGAATCCGGAATCTGAAAATCGACCTCGCTTGGTGTGCCGCATCCATAGCGGGTGGACGGACGACTCCGGCAGCAACTCCCAGGAGCGCCGGCTTTTGCTTTCGCTACAGCAAAAGGCTTGCGAACGGGCCGACATCCTGGTTTCGCCCAGCGCTTACATGGCCGGGCATTATACGCGGGAAATCCTGCGCGTCCGGAAACCGGTGAAAATCAGCCGCAACCCGGCCGTACTTTGGAACCAGCCCATCGATTGGACCGCCAAATCCGCCGAACATTTGCTTTATGTCGGACGCATTGAACACCGGAAAGGCTTGCAGATCCTGTTGGATGCTTTGGAAATTATGGGAAGCGAGTCTGAAGGTCTTACCCTGCGCGTGGTGGGAGAAATGCATCCGTCGAAGCGCGAGTCGGACCTGCGATCCATGGACCAATTCCGGCACTGCCTGGAAACCCACGCCTCCGGAAAAAACGGCTTCCGCCTCGAATACGCGGGGCCCTGCGGGCATGCGGACTTGTACCATCATTTTGACTGGGCCGGTATTTCCATCATTCCATCCCTCATGGAAAATTACCCGTATGTGGCTTTGGAGGCCATTTCCAGAGGATGTTACATCTTGGCCAGCGATGTCGGCGGACTGCCGGAAATTGTCAAGAGTCGTGAGCGCGGCGAATTATTTGAACCGGAAAACCGGGCACAATTGGCGGGAAAAATACGAGAATGTAGGGGACGCTGGGAAGGCCTGTCCGCCGGATTGCGGATGACGTCCGAATCGTTCCAAAGTGAATTCGGACCTGAGGCCGGTTACCGGCGAATGATGGAAGCGTATGGTGCGTCAGGCCTTGCGGAAAGGTTTCCGGAATAGCGTTTACCGAATCGGAAAACGCTGGATGGATATTTGCGGAGCCTTGGTCGGACTGGCGTTTTTCTTCATCGCTTTCCTGCCTTTGTCGGCGCTCATTAAACTCGATTCGCGCGGACCGATTTTCTTCGTGCAAACCCGGGTGGGCCAATATGGACATCGATTTAAATTCATCAAGTTCCGGACCATGAAGGTGGGCGCATACCTGAAGCAATGGGAATTGGACAACCTGAATGAATCGGGCGGACTGACTTTCAAATTACAACATGATCCCCGAATCACGCGCGTGGGCCGCTTCCTGCGCCGAACCAGCCTGGATGAAATTCCCCAATTCTGGAATGTATTGTTCGGTCAGATGACCTTGGTAGGACCGCGTCCTCCTTTGCTGCGCGAGGTCAGCCAATACAACGACATTCAAAAAGTGCGCATGACGGTGCCGCAAGGAATGACCGGGTTGTGGCAAGTACGCGGACGGTCCAATCTGAAATTCGACGCCATGGTGGATTTGGACGTGCACTACGCCTTACACGCTGGCTTGCGACTGGACATGAAAATCCTGGCGGCCACCTTACCGACCGTTTTCCTGGGACGGGGGGCGGTGTGAATTCCGATCTGCCCTTCTCCACGTCGATAAGCTTGGCGGTGGTGACATATAACCAAGCGGACTTGCTGACGGGTTTTCTCGAACGATGGCTTAAGTTCGGATCCGCGCGGGTGGCGTTGACCGTGGTGGATGACGGGTCCGACGATGCGACCCCGAAAATCCTCCGCGCGTGGGCGCGCCGGCCGCGGCTGCGAATGCATCGCATCCCGCACAGTTCCATCGCCAAGGCCCGCAATCACGCCTTGCGCGAAGCGCCTACGCCGTGGCTGGCTTTCTCGGATACCGACTGCATTCTGGACGAACGGTATTTTGATATTCTCCCTTCACTGCCGGACCGGTTCCGGAACGACCCCGCCGTGGAAGGGGCCGTGGTGCCGCCGCCAGGTCCGAAACCACCTTTTACCCATTCGATGTTCAATGTCCAAGGCGGCACCTTCGCCACCGCGAACATGGTATTCCACGTGCCGACCTTACTGGAGTTGGGCGGATTCGATGAAGCATTCCTGAATTTCCGGGAAGATTCCGATTTGGCCCTGACCCTTCTCGAGCATCGCGGATCAATACCTTTCTGCCCTGACCTCCAAGTAATCCATCCCCACCTCGAACGGAAATTCCTGTTTTCCCTGCGGCGCGCGATGTCCATGCAGGAACGGTTGATCCGCTCCGAAATGCGCCTTTTCCAAAAGCATCCCGTAAGCTACCGGCGCCTGCGACATTTTCCCGATGCCTACGGCACAGTGCGCAATTGGTGCTGGAAATACTCCGCTCTCCATGCCCGCGAATGCCGGAATTACCTCTTCCATTCACAGGGCCTGAGCAGGATGGAGATGTTGCGGGGTTGGGCGCGGGCCCTGCAGGCCATGGTCGTGGCCGGCTTCGAACAGTTTTGCGTGATCCTCGTTTCGGCCAAGCAGGCTAATTCGCTTTCCAAATTGAGGGCACGATGAAGATCCTCATTGTATGGTCCGGCGGAGGCGTTCCGGCCTATCGGCAATTCTTCACCGAACTGGCGAAGGCCTTCCGAGTGCGCGTTTTGGCGCCCTATCGATGGACGCATGGATCAATGTCATTTGATTCTAAGGCGGACACGGACGACTCGCGGAATTTCTCCGCCGAACCCGCCTCCAGAGTCGGGACGCATTGGGAGCTGTTCCGGACCCGTTTCTGGCCGGAGCGCAGCGCTCGTTACTTCGTACCCGCTTTGCCCAGACATCTCCGGACCTATCGCCCGGATATTCTGTACATAATGGACGATTTGGATCGGTTAAGCCTCACGTGCCACGCTTTGGTGGCCAAATTGTTTTGGCCACGCGCCCGCATCACGGCGTACGCTTTGCAAAACCTTCCGCAGCCCGACTACTATCGCCGCCGACATCGCTTGGCCCTGGCGCTGAACAATCGGCTGGTTGATTTTGTGATTGCGGCCACAGTTGAATCCGAAAACGTCGCTCGCGGCCACGGATTTCGCGGCCCGACGGCGGTGATTCCCTTATGGGCATCGGAAGATGTTTTCCATCCCGCTCCGGCGGAAACGCGCGCAATCTTACGCCGCAAGTACGGTTTGGCGGACGACGAAGTATTACTGGTCTTCGCGGGAAGCCTGGTTTCGGCCAAGGGCCTGCTCCTGTTGGCCCGCGCGCTGCCTCGATTCCCCCGACTCCGGCTATTTACCGCGGGTACTGGTCCCTTGGTAAACGATCTGCGGACGGCCCTGGGCCTCCAGTACCGGCACTTGGGCGCATTGCGGGTCGATGCCTTGCGAAGCCTCTACCAGGCGGCGGACTATGCCATTCTGCCCTCGCAGGATCAAGGCCATTGGAAAGAACAAGTGGGCCGCTTTTTAATCGAAGCGATTCTTTGCGGCGTCATCGTGCTGGGCAGTGACTCCGGGAGTATCCCGGAACTGACTTTGTTCTCCGAAACGACCTTCCGCCAAAGCGACGTCGAATCCCTGGCCGAGTTGTTGGGAAATCTTCCACTCGCGAACCGAGACGCGGTCCGCTCCGGACAATGGCGCAACGTCCAGGCCCGGTATACGGCGAAGGCCGTAGCGGCCAAGACGGCGGAATTCCTCGGCGCGGTCGCCGGCACGAAAGTCGGCAGTGCGAGTTCGACATCCCCACAGCGACAACATCGCAAGGAGCCAACGCGGTGAAACTACTGTTCCTGCACCGGGATTTGCCTCCGGACAGCTTTACCGGCGTCGCCACCCAGGTGCATCGCCTGGCCAATGCCCTGGTTGATCTGGGGCATGAGGTGATGGTCTTGACGCAAAGCGCCCTGCCGGCCGATGCGCGCTACCAAGTGCGGGCCATCGAATCCAAACTACTGTCGGCGGCCATGCGGTGCTTCCCGGTATGCAAACGGATCTGGTATCCTCTGCGTTACCGTAACCTGAAAATGACGGGATGGGACGCCGTACATGTCCATGGGGACGGGGCGTTTTTACGCTACCGTGGAAATTTCGTGCGCACCTTTTACGGCACGGCCGCTTTGGAATTCCGGCACGCGAGATCCTGGAAAGGAAAATTGGCGCAAGGGTTTTCCTACTGGATGGAAAGGCGCGAGGCCCGCCGTTGCCGCCTGAGCGTCGGAATATCCCCGCATGTGGCGGCCCACCTGCCCGGAATCGATAGAGTCGTTCCCTGCTTGCTCGAGTCGGCGCCGAATGCCGCCCCGCTCGTTAAAACCAACCATCCCAGCCTGATATTCATCGGATCCCGTTACTCCCGGAAACGCGGCGAAGCCGCTTTGGAAATTTTCGGCCGCTTGCGAAAGTCCAACCCCGGCTTGACGCTCGCGTACGTAGGACCGAAACCGGAAGTGGAGCTACTTCGACGAGAGGGAGGAAACGCCGGGGTGGAATTCCATACCCAATTGCCCGGATCGGAATTGGCAGCTTTGTATGCCCGCAGCTGGGTGTATTTATGCCTATCCAGCTATGAAGGTTTCGGCGTCGGAATCATTGAAGCGATGGCATCGGCATGCGTAGTTGTGACCACGCCGCATCCCGGCAGCGAATTTTTGGTGCGGGACGGCGATACGGGGATTATCGCGCCGCTGGAGTCAATGGAAGCGGCCGTGCGGGCCGTCCTAGCGGACGCCAAAGTCTGCGCTGAATTCGGCAGGCGCGCCCAGGCCTTCGCGCAACGGTTCACGCCCATGGCGGTGGCATCAGCCTACGAAGACCTGTACCGGATCACCCGGGCGAGAATCCAGGAGCGCCCAACGTGAAATCCGTGCAGTCCAAATACCTGGGTTACCTGTTCCTAATTCCCGCCGGAACTTTTTTCGCATACCGTCTAAGCCATATTCCTTCGCGGTTGGAAACGGCGATATTCATGATCTGCCTGTTGGTGCTGCCCACCTTGAAATTTCCCAAGCTGGGAGTCTATTACATTTTCTGCCTTTCCCTTTTCATTCCATTTTTCCGGCGTCTGTATTACTTGATCGGCGAGCGCCCGGCCCTGGATTACCTGATGCTCATCTCCGACGGCGTGATGGGCGGATTGATTCTGGCCCTGCTCTTGTTGTGGATTCTGAATAAGGAACGATCGCGCGATACCCTCTCGATCCTGATTTTGGTCTATATCTTCTGGTTGTTTTGCAAAGTGTT
>JADGQO010000006.1 GCA_017881725.1 Fibrobacteria bacterium | reverse complement strand
GGAAATCCCATCGCTGACGCCGATGGTATGGAACACCAGGCCCATCATGCCTTCCGCTTGCACGCCTTTTTTGATATGGCTGGCCAAATCGTTCAAGTGCATGTTGCACGGATTGCCGTCATAGCCGGTGCTGGCTATTCCGACTTGCGCCTTGCCCATGTCTTCTTCTGTCATGCCAATGGCATAGAGCATGGCTTTGGAGCCGGGCTGGGAAACGGTTTGCGTCAGGCGGGAGCTGAATTTGTTGAGCTTTGTCATGGGTGGAAATCTAATAAAATGCCCTGCGCGGGGCACCCGTTGCGACAATTGGCGGCTTCCGGGATAAGCCTGGTTTAAAGCTTGGAAATCGACAGCCGCAAACCCGAACCGAGCAGGATGGGATCCCATTCGGAATGAATCTTGGCATACTCCTCGGGCGAGGCCACGAACGGATCGATGCGCCAATTCTGCTTGATGACGATGGATTCGGGGGAACCCTGGTTCACGGAAAGCAGCCAATGCAGGTAATGCTCGGTCAACTCCCGATCGATGTTCAAGGACTTCCAACCGAAACCGGTAGGGATATCGTAAACCCATTGGGAAGAGATTTGGATTTCATGTGGAAAGTAGACGGGCGCTTTGCGCGCATCGGCCTTGGGGAAACGCAAGAAGGATAGTTCCAGTTTGGGATAATGCTCGAAATCCTGCAATACGGTGCGGAAGGGAAATTTGCTGCGGTACTTGAAGACCATGATGAGCGGGAGATCCGGATCTTCCTCATTCAGGACGCGAAACCGTTCATCCGCGAACATGACGTAACTTTGCGCCAGCCAACTTAACAGGTTTTCATATTTGGTATTTGGATTCCAGGCCGCCAGATGGGAGCGGAATTCCGACGCGACTTTTCCGGTCAGGACCAGGCTGTCCGTTCCCGACGCCGTTTGATTGGGTTCAACTTTCAGATGGTGGAACACTTGGACGCGGTGCTCGCCGGAGCTGTCCAGTTCCGGTACGGTGGCCATGCGCGAATTTTCCGCGTCGATGATGAGAACGTTTTTTCCTTCCAAGGCCAAAGGTGAACGGCGGAAGGCGAAGTGCTTATCGGTCGGGTCCAGGAAATATTGGGGCAGGCCTTTTTGGGCCGGCACCTGCACAATCATATGGTTGAACTGGTGCAAGCTGGGTTGATCCAAATCCCCGGCATGGTTAAGGCTCACCAGGCAAAGGTGCGCGTCCCATCCGCGCGCCTTGAGCATTTGCGTCAGCAGCCAGCTTTGGCCCTTGCAATCGGCGTAACCATTGGTCAATACGTTTTCCGGTTTTTCCGGAATCAGGGCCTGCAGGCTGAATTCATAATTGTTGTAGCGCACCGAATCCCGCACGAAGCGGAATAACGACATCACCGCATTGACGCCCCGATTCTGTTCCACGGTTTCCTGCGCGCGCTCACGCACCGGCACGGGAATGGAGTCCATATTCAGCCCCGATTTAACCAGCAGTTGTTGATAATTTCGACCGACATCGCGCCAAGTCGTGAAAGGCGTGATGGAGAACCCCGTCCCGATTTCATCGTTGGAAGGCCGGTAATTTTCCTCGAACGGCGGCGTGGGCTCCTCCATGCGGATCACCAGGCGATCCGGCAGACTATCCACCTTGGCGTCACCGAAGGAAGAAAGCAGCAGTTGATGCGGCGGCTTTAGGATTTCATAAGTGGTGGAGAGGACCGGAAAGGGAAAACTATTGTCATAGCGCAAGTATGGAAATTCCGCGGTGGGCAATTGTGCCTCCTCAGTTGCCACCAATTCCATGAATTGCGCGCCGGGCCGTGTTTTCAAGGGCAAATGCACCAGCAGATTTTCCGGGTGCAAGGTGGTGTTGTGGCTTTTCGTCACGTAGAAATCGCCGACTTTTTCATCCTCCATCACTTTAAGGTTCGCGTCGAATATCCGCAATTCATTGATGTAATAACGCGAGTAGCCGGGGTTCATCTCGTAGGTCAATTCCGAAAGTCGGATCAACTTGCGGGCATCGCGGATGAAATAGATCTGATGGCGGGTTTTTTTCCAGCGGCTTTTGGGTTGCCAGGCGTAAACAATCTCTTGGGACAGCAAAGTGAGCGGGTATTGATTGGCCAGTTCCAGATTTCCGGAGTTTTTTAACAAGGATTTCGAGGCCGCTACGGACGCATGCGTTTTCAACGGCGCGATTGGTGTCCGCAAAATCAAATTACTCCGGTTGCCCATCAAGGCCGCCACCTGCGTGGCCAACTGCTGCGCCTCGCGGTTGCCCGCATCCAATTCCACCGCCGTTTTCGCCGAGGCCGCGGCCAGCCGATAGAGCTTGAGGTTGAATTCACAAATGCCACGGAATAGGAAATTATTCGAAGTAGGGGGCAATCCATTGGGCAAGTTCCGCACGAAGTCGAGCGCGGCTTCATACTCCTTTAGTCCGGCCAGAGCGCGCAGATAATACTCCACCGACTTCTCGGTAGGCGTGCTGTCCCTATGGGCTTTGACTAAAACTTCTTTCGCGTTCTCATACTCTTCCAATCCCAAGTACGTTGACGCCAGGTACACCGAGAAGCGGAAGTCCGGCTTTTCACTATAGCGACGCAACAAAACGTTTTTGGAATGCACGCGTTCGCCCAGGCCCCAGAGCGCGTCCGACAGGTTGATTAACCACTCCACATTATCCGGATCCAACTCTAAAGCCTTTAAGGCCCAAACCTTGGCTTCCGGGAACCGGCCCAAATCCTCGTACATGGCCCCCATGATGCCGGCCAAATCTCCGGACGTGGCCAGCAACCCGGGGTAGCGCGATAAAAACTCGATGCCTCCGGGGTTGTCCTTTTTGACCTGGTAAATCGCCGCGACATTAACCAGGAAAGCCGGATTGGAATCCAGTTCCAAGGCGGCTTGAAAATGTTTTAAAGCCTGGGACCAACTGGAATCCTCAATCGATTTCAATCCCAGGGTATTTTCGATGGAGGCGTGAAAGCTGCGTAGGCAAGGCTCTGGACTCTCCGTAAGGGCATCGCTCTTCCTAAGTGCTTCGCTTTCCCCAAGGCCTTCGTTCTTCCTAAGGGCATCGGGAGGGTAGTCGATCCGGATATCGGGCAAAACACCGAGGCTGTCGGTGGTGAGGGGCAATTTGGATTCTACCTGGACGAACAAAAGCGAGGTGTCTTTCCGTACGAGAACACCCCAATGTTTCAAGGTATCCTCGGCGGGAAGGAAAAGCGTTGCGGGAAGCGGCCCCGGAGGGAAGCCGTAAACCTTCCGTTCCGGTTTAGGGTCGCCTTTGAAGAGGTAGGCGAGAGCACTTTGCAATTGGGCGTCCTTGTACGCTCCGGCGCGAAGCGTGGTTTCAAAAATACTGATGCGCAATTTCCGGCTATCGTCCTTAATCAAGGTTCTGACCGCCATGCCTTTTTCTGTACGCACTCGGGGCGCTTCAATCCAGGTTGACTTTTCGGCGGTGAAGCGAAGCCCGAGCCGGCTTTGAAAGCCAGTGAATACGCGCGGTGGCTCCGACTTGGCGTTCGGTGGGGTCGGAATGGCGAAAACCGTGGAATCGGGACTGGGAAGGTTTTCCCCGGCAAGTCCCAAACGGAATCCCTGGCCGCAACCCGATAGCCAAAAGGCGATAAACAGAAACGACCACGGGCGAGCGACTCGCATCCAATACGTTGAGCGCAGGACGGCAATCACGTGATGTCGGGCCCTTTCGAGGCTAAAGTTCCGGCAGCCCGCGGAATTCGGATGAGGCGATATGCAATGGAACGCTCATTCCATGTGGCGGCCTAACCTGATTCTGCAACGACTGCGATTTCCAGATATTATAACATACCCCCTTGGGGACGGATTGACGAGCCGGTTCCTTCTCCAAAATCGATCGAGTGGCCCGCGACGAATTATATTTCCCGATGTGGCAAGCGGAATTGGCGACTTCAGCGTATCAGCGGGCAAAGATCTTTCCGGAAACCGGGCCGGGCAAACTCAAAGCCGATCCTCCGGATCCCAGAACCTGATCGGGAAACACCTTCATTATGTGATCCTCATGAAAAAAGGCTGGGAACAATCCCGGCCCTTGCGTTTTCACAACGGCGAATTGGAGGCCCTGCGGGCTGACCTGCGTTTGACGGCCCGCGTGCCGCTTCCCGACATGCCCAACTTTTTTCCCGCTGGTGCCCAAGGCGAATTCCTGTTCCAGGGGCGGCATGTTTTGCATTTGCATTCGGCCCTGCGCGAGCAATCGTTGTTCTCGCATTTGGAATCCCTGCGAACCTTGGTACAGCGTTGCGCGGAACGCAAAACCACTTTCCCGGATTTCGTGACGGCCCTCAACGGCATTCCGATTCCTCCTACTTGGAGAAATGAAATCGTCAATGGCCTTTTCGAACATGCGAAGGCTTCGGGAAGTTCATCGGTCCCGACTCCGAAAGCCCCGGGACTTTCCCAGGATATTGAAAAGCTGATGTCCCTGATAGGCGAAGGCGATTCCGGCGGATCCAAGTTGAGCCCACACCTGGGCAAGTTCCTGGAAGAAGTGGGGAAGGACAGCACGGGGTTCACGCTCCGCGACGGCGCGGCCAAAACCTTGGTTCAGGATTTGTCCCAAACCCTGGAAGCCCTGCATGGGACCTTGCTGCGCCACGGCGCATTGGCCGGCACCTTGGGTTTCCTGGCCGCCTTGCAGAGACTCGCGCGCGCGGCGAAGGGCCGCGATGGCCAAACCGTGCACCTGTGGTCTGAAATCCCCGAAGACCCGACGGCTATTTTGCTGGATGCCAATATCGATGCCGGCGGCGACATCACCATGGCTTTGGTTGTCACCGACGCCTGGGATAGGGATCTTGCCACGCTGAGCCGGATTGGATCCTTGGCCGCGAAACTGAATTGTCCGGTTTTATTGCAAGCCCCGGGGGAAGAGATTCCGCCCGGTGATTTGTCGGAGGCCATGCGCGAAACCTTTCCCGCCGGTCGCACCTATGTATTCGCCGGTGGCGTCGCCGCGCAGGTCGACGGCGATTTTTGCATTTTCCGACCGGCCGCCTTGGCTTTTCTCGAAGGCCAAGTGGCGGCTCGTGAGACGGTCGATTTTTACGAACATCATGGCATGACTCTTGAAGATCAGGACTTGTTGACGGAAAAGGGACAAGCGCGCTCCACGGATAAATTGCTCGACAATACCCAGATGGCGGCCATCTGCGCAGCCCGTCTGAATCGCGTGAACGGAGCGCGGAACCAAAGCATCGCGTCGTTCCCCTTGCTGACGCCTTGGAGGAGCGCCTGAACCGCATTCACAACTGTCAACGGCGGCAAGGCTCGATTTCATGAGTGACATTTTCCTGCAAATCATTTCGGGTGTCCAGGTCGGACGTCGGATCCGTGTTGGCAACGGCCTGACCTTGGGACGTAACGCCGAGAATACGGTCTGTTTTTCGGGACCGGATGGAACTTTGGTTTCCAGCAAACATGCCATGATTGAAAAACGCGGAGAGAGCCTGGTGTTGCGTGATTTAGGCAGCACCAACGGCACTTTCATCAATGGCGAGCAAATCGCGGAACACTTTTTATCTCCGGATGAAGTGATCAGCCTGGGCGTCAGCGGGCCGAAAATGAGAGTACTGAATCGCATCCCCGGCGTCTCCGATTCGACCACCATGAGGCCCATACAAGGGTTGGCGTCGGCGGCATCCTCGGGCGAGGCGAAGCAATTACGGACCGAATTCGAAAACAAACGCACTCCGGGAAAAGCCGTCGCGCCACCCGGGTTCATGAAGCCTAAAGGCCAGCAACCATTCGCTGCGGGCCCCACTGGCGGTGGAAAAGGCGGTAAGGGCGGGGGAAGGCCCGGTGATTTCGAGCCGGATTTCGGCGGTGGAGACGGTGAAAATGCCGGCAACTACACCATCGGACTCGCCAAGCGTTTCAAGGAAGATGAAGCCGGCCGCGATGAATTCAAGGATCTGATCAAGGACAAGGGCCGGGCCGAGCGGATTGTGAGAAGCGGAGTTTTGAGCAAACGCGACGCGATGATGATCGAAAGCGCGGCATCGACATATTCATCGCATCGGAAGCGTGCTTGGATCATTTTGGGAACCGTTTCCGCCGTCGCTTTGGTCATCGTCAGTATCCTGGCTTATCAAAACATGGGCTATCGCGGCAAATTGAAAGAGCAGGAAACGCTTTTGACCACGGCGCGAACCCTGGAAACCCAACTCTCAGATGAAAAGCAGACCAGCGCTTCGGGCGGGGAAGAGGAAAAGGCGATGCTGGTGGCTAAGTTGCGCGCAGCGGAGCGCCAACTGATGAGCGTGCGCTCGAACCTGAAATCTTCCGATATCATCAACACTTACAAAAACCCGCTGGGCCGTGAAATTCATACCATTCTGGAAGGATTCGGTAAGCGTGATTACATCGTCCCCGATATTTTCATCAAGCAAGTCGAAAAGCACATCTATAGCTTCACCAAAACGTCCACGCGCTCAATCATAGAACGGTCCCTAGCCAACAGCTCGAAATACAAGGAAGTTATCGAGAATGAATTGACGCGCCAAGGTATGCCGCTGGCATTTTTCTATTTGGCCATGCATGAAAGCACCTTGGATTCGGCCATTGTGAGTCGTTCCGGCGCGCGCGGGATTTGGCAGTTCATGCCGCAAACAGCGCGCGATTACGGTTTGCGCGTACCGGAAAACTGGGAGGCGATGTCCGCCGACAGGGACCAGCGCACGGATCCGCGACTCTCCACTCAAGCCGGCGTGAAATATGTTAAAACCCTTTGCGCCGAATTCGGCGACGTCGCTTTGGCCATGGCCGCGTACAATGCCGGTGAAGGCCGAATCCGTAAGGCCTTGCGCAGCATCGACGATCCGATAAACAATCGCGACTTCTGGTATATCTATCGCCTGGGAACTTTGGCCGATGAAACCAACGAATACGTTCCCAAAATCATCGCGACCATGATCATCGATAAGAACCGCGCCCGCTATGGCTTTTCGGAGTAGCGGCCGCTACGGATTTTCAGAGTAGCGGCAGGTTCGTTTTCCTGCCATATCGACATAATTTCTTCGCCAAAGGTAAAGTCTTTGGCAATAAACCCCCTCTGGCAGGACTCCAAGCCAAGCTACGCCCACCACGACGGGTTGCTCATTAATCTTGCAGGTGCCCACCGCAACGAGTATATTTTCGGACATTAATTCAGCTTATTATCCAGGAGGTAATTCGGTGGCCGTCAAGATTGGAATCAATGGTTTTGGTAGAATTGGTCGATTGGCTTTCAGGGCCGCCATTCAGCGCGACAATGTCGAGATCGTCGGCATTAACGATCTCATCGACGTGGAATACATGGCATACATGCTCAAGTACGACTCCACCCATGGCGGCTTCAAAGGCACTGCCGAGTCGAAAGACGGCAAGCTGATTGTGAATGGAAAACCCATCCGAGTTACCGCTGAGAAAAACCCGGCCGATTTGAAATGGGCCGCCGTGGGCGCGGACTACGTCATCGAATCCACCGGTCTATTCACCACCCTCGATAAGGCCCAAGGCCATATCACTGCCGGTGCAAAGAAGGTCGTCATCTCGGCCCCGTCCGCCGACGCCCCCATGTACGTCATGGGCGTGAACCATGAGAAATACAACTCGTCGCAGAACATCGTTTCCAACGCCTCCTGCACGACCAATTGCTTGGCTCCCTTGGCCAAGGTCATCAATGACAACTTCGGAATCCTCGAAGGCTTGATGACGACCGTGCATGCCACCACCGCCACGCAAAAAACCGTGGACGGCCCTTCCGCCAAAGACTGGCGCGGCGGCCGCGGCGCGGCGCAAAACATCATTCCGTCCTCGACAGGCGCAGCCAAAGCCGTGGGCAAGGTTATCCCCGAGTTGAACGGCAAGTTGACCGGCATGGCTTTCCGCGTGCCCACTCCCGACGTATCCGTTGTGGACTTGACCGTGCGTCTCGCCAAGCCCGCCAAGTACGAGGAAATCAAAGCCGCCATGAAGCTGGCTTCGGAAACCACCTTCAAGGGCATCATCGGTTACACGGAAGAGCAAGTCGTCTCCACCGATTTCCTCGGTGATCCGCGCACCTCCATCTTCGACGCCGATGCCGGCATCGCCTTGAACGACACCTTCGTGAAGCTCGTGGCATGGTACGACAACGAATGGGGCTATTCCAACAAACTCGTCGACCTTATCCTGCATATGGCCAAGGTGGGCGTTTAACTAAAGGGATCCCGGCGGGTCATTCCAACCTCCGGACATCCCCTGGATTGTCTTCTCAGCGGTTTTGGCCGCTCCGGCAATTCAACCCCGGCAACGGGGTTACCGCCGTGGCCCAGCAATGGACTGCGGCGGTTTTATTTTCAAATCGGGTCGAAAAGTTCACATCGGGTCGAAAAGAATCTCAAACCACGGATTGAATCATGGCAAAGCTTTTCATCGAGGATTTACAGGTCAGCGGTAAGCGCGTATTGATGCGCGTCGACTTCAACGTTCCGATCAAGGATGGAAAGGTGGAAGACGAAAAGCGCATCGCTGCGGCCTTGCCATCCATCAAGTACTTGCTCGAAAAGGGCGCCAGCGTGGTTTTGATGAGCCATTTGGGACGACCGGATGGAAAAGCGATTCCCGAGTTCAGCCTAAAACCCGTGGCCGCTAAACTGCAAGACTTGCTCGGCAAACCGGTGCAATTCGTGGAAGACTGCGTCGGCCCGAAAGCCGAAGCCGCTTGTTCCGCTCTTAAACCCGGTGGCGTCATCCTGTTGGAAAACGTTCGCTTTCACATTGAAGAAGAAGGCAAAATCAAACTCGAAGACGGCACCAAGGTCGTCGCCGACAAGGAAAAGGTAGTCGCCTTCCGCGCCGGCTTGTCCAAGCTCGGGGACGTTTATGTCAATGACGCTTTCGGCTCAGCCCATCGCGACCACAGCTCCGTTTCCGGAATTTCCTTACCGCAGCGGGCCAGCGGCTATCTGATGAAAAAAGAATTGGATTTCCTGGGCGACACTATCCAGAATCCCAAGCGTCCTTTCGTGGCCATCATCGGAGGCGCCAAGGTGAGCGGCAAGATTGACGTCATCCAACGAATGTTGCCTAAGGTGGACAAGCTCATTATCGGCGGTGGCATGGCCTATACCTTCGCCAAAGCCCAAGGTTTGGAAATCGGCAAGAGCCTGGTCGAACCCGATCGCGTGGCCCTGGCCAAGGAATTGATGGAAAAATATGGCGACAAACTGATGTTGCCGACGGATTGTTTCATCACCGACAAATTCGATTTCAAAGCGCGGACCATCGGTCAAGGCCGTAACTGCAAAATGACGGAAATCCCCTCCGACTGGGAGGCGATTGATATCGGCCCGGAAACCTCCGCCGCGTACGCGAAGGTGATTGCCGCCGCCAAAACGGTACTCTGGAACGGTCCCATGGGTGTATTTGAGGTGGAAGCCTCCGCGAAAGGCACCTATGCCGTCGCCCAGGCGCTGGTAGAGGCCACGAAAAACGGCGGCACCACGGTGGTCGGCGGCGGCGATTCCGCCAGCGCCATCAAGAAAGCCGGCCTCAGCAAGCAAGTCTCGCACGTATCCACGGGTGGCGGCGCTTCCCTGGAGTTCTTGGAAGGCAAGCCGTTACCGGGCGTATTGGCCCTGACCGACAAATAAAAATACAGAGGAATTTTCATGCGTAAAAAGATCATCGCCGGAAATTGGAAAATGAACAAGACCGTGGACGAGTCGGCCAAGTTGGCTACGGACCTTGTCGCGGCCGTGAAGGGCCAGCCCTACGCTGAGTCCGTGGACATCGTGGTTTGCCCCACCTACGTGGCGTTGGACCGTGTCGCCGGCATCGTCAAGGGTTCTCCGGTGAAGCTGGGCGCCCAAGACGTGCATTTCGAAAACCAGGGCGCGTTTACGGGCAAAGTATCCACCGACATGCTCAAGGCCGTCGGAGTAACCTACGTGATACTGGGCCATTCCGAACAACGGACTCTTTTCGGTGAAACCGATGAGAACGTGCGCAAGAAGACCGCCAAAGTCCTGGCTGAAGGTCTGATTCCCATCATTTGCGTCGGCGAAACGCTTGCGGAACGCGATGGCGGCATCACCGAAAAGGTGGTCGGCATCCAGCTACGGGCGGCTTATCAAGGGCTTTCCAAAGACGACGCCGCAAAAACCGTTATCGCTTATGAACCAGTGTGGGCCATCGGCACGGGCCGCAACGCCACGGACGAACAAGCTCAAGCCGTCCACAAATTTATCCGTAGGCTGCTCGGTGAAATTTATGACGCGCCATTGGCCCAGGGAATCCGGATTCAATACGGCGGCAGCATGAAACCCGAAAATGCGGCCGGTTTAATGGCCCAAGGCGATGTCGATGGCGGCCTAATTGGCGGCGCTTCCTTGAAAGTCGATGCCTTTTTAGGTATTATAAAAGCCGCTTAAAAAAATAGGTTGACCCCATGAATCATTGGATGTTCGTTGCCCTGGTGGTTTTCCACATCTTCGTATGTGTGTTCCTCGTATTGCTTATTCTTATCCAAAACGACAAAGGCGGCGGTTTGGCCGGAGCTTTTGGCGGTATGGGTGGGGGCGCGGCTTTTACGGGGAGCTCGACGGCGACGTTCTTGACGACGATTACCGGATGGACGGCCGTGGTTTCATTCGCTCTCTTGTTGGGATTGAATTATATGTCCACGCGTGGGATTGAATCGGGTCGCAAGGAGTCGGAGTTAAAGGGCGCACGGCATGGTTTGTCCGCCGTTTTGCCTTCAGGTTTAATGCCGACAAGCGGTAATGTCGCTCCGGCGATTCCCGGCTTGGGCAACGGACCGGCGACTCCGGGCACTGCCGCTCCGGCTGGCATTCCGGGCGTAGGCGGCGCTGCTGCACCTTCCGGTTCAAAAGGCCCTTGATCATTTGCTGTGGATTGCTGACGGCGGCAATCGAATGCATTTCCGCAGCTTAAAGTATATTCGCGATATTCGCGGTCGTGGTGAAATTGGTAGACACGCCAGCTTGAGGTGCTGGTGGGGGCAACCCCTTCGCGGTTCAAGTCCGCGCGACCGCAGTTTTTTGCCGCCTTCCCTCGGTTCCCACCCCCAAAAAAATTGAGTCCCAGCGTGTTTTATCGCCTGCTTTACCTCTTGCCTAAAAACCACTTGAGCTATCTGGTGGGGTGGTTGGTTTCGAAACAATTTCCCTTTGGTCTGCACACGCTCATTCGCAATTGGTTCATCAGTGCATACCGGGTGGACGTGAGCGAGGCGGAGCTTCCCCTGGAAAATTACCCCACCATGGGTGACTTATTCGTACGTCGCCTTAAACCCGGCGCTCGGCCATTGGCATCGGAAACTCTGGTGAGCCCGGTAGATGGAGCCTTGACCCAGGCCGGTCGATTTGTGTCCGCGGATCCAACCCTTACGCAAATCAAAGGGATGGATTACTCGTTACGACGCTTAGTTGGACCAGAGATCGACATCCGGCCTTTTGAAGGTGGCGGATTCCTTACGATTTATTTGGCCCCCTTCAATTATCATCGGATCCATGCGCCGATAGCGGGAAAAATTGATCGTGTCGCCTATATTCCCGGCGCACTGTGGCCGGTCAATACCTGGAGCGTCGGAAGCATCAAGGATTTGTTCGTGGTCAACGAACGCGTTATCGTTGAACTCACGGGTCGGGCGGGGGGAGCCTTGGTCGTCATGGTCGGCGCGACGAATGTGGGAAAGATTACTCTCGACTTTACCGATCAAATCGTCGGCAACGGGCTACCGCCATCTCCCACACGGCTCTGGAAACCGGCTCACGAAATCGCGGTTGAAAAAGGCGCGGGACTGGGTTGCTTTGAATTGGGTTCAACGGTTGTGCTTATTTTGGATAAGTCGTTAATGGACGCGCTGAAAATCAAATTGCCTTCTGGTATTCAAGTGCCGTTACGCATGGGACAAGGGCTCACCCATTGAATTGGGTGGAAGAAAATACCGATACCATCAGCGCACTGCGCGAATATGTTCAAGGCTTCGAAAAAATTCGCCCCAGCGTATTTGACTATTTCGAGGGTGGTTCAAATCCGCTGATTCCCCTTCCCGTTGAATCCGAGCGCGGCGCGGGAACTTTATTTTTTTTCGCCTCACTTTACCAAAATATCACCGAACCCGTGTTGATGCGGATCCTGTCGGAGCTTTGGAAGGAGTTCGGCACCGACATTTTTAAATTGAACCGGCTGCCTTTCGCTCGGCTGAACTCCAAAATACTTTCCCTGCCCGGAACGGAAAAATGGGCGTTCGCTCAACAAGCTGCAGGTGTTTTGCGGAGCGGTTGCGATTTTTTTTATGCTCACGGTGGATTGCTCGCTTGGGTCGAAAAAGAAAAAGATGCCGAAAATTGCGTTGAGATTATGTGTCGGGACGTTTTCCTGATGGGAAAAACCTCGGTTTTGAAATGGAAACCACGCTATTTCATGTGGCTGTTAACCCAACTGAAGAATATTTCACCGGATTTTTTTTGGAATGACCGGGCTCTTGTTCCCATTACACAAGGCCATACCCGGATTATGCGGGAGTTTGGACCCTTGCGGAAAGGGCGGGTCCCTTGGACCACGCCCGCAGAAAAGCAGGACTACTTTAATCGGTTTTACCGGATGCTATTTCCGGGTGAATCCTTCCGCGTGTACCTGCCCTTCGATCGATATCTTAAACCCGGGGACTTAAACCCGTCAGATCTCCAATTTCAATGCCTTGATGCTGTAAAACATTGCCGAAATTGTCGATTGGTTGAATTATGCCCGGGCAAGGTAGGGGTTTGATGATGCGTTTCCAAAAATGGAAGACTAATTGGTTTAGGTCTCTTACCCTCTGTTTGATATCGGTGTTAGGTTGCGCCAAGCTGAATGACGCCCCAATTTCGATCCCAATTCCTCAGAGATTAAGATGGGAAGGAGATGCGGCGGTAAGGACAACAATTCAAGACTCGCGGGATTCTTCGGATCGAAAAATCATCCATCTGGTTTTTGGCGGTCCGGATAGCCTTAGGATCACTTTAAAAGATTTTTCCAATGAAGATTCCGCATACTTGGAATTCGAAAAGATTGCTCATCCGGAGGACATCGGCAATGGAATTTCCAGAAGCGGCGATTCCATATTTTTCGTTCAAAACCATTTTTTGTGTTCAGTAACTCATGATCGGCCGGGAGTCATTTCCACTTTATACCTAAGGCAAAATTTGACGGTTCAGGACGGTGAACTTTTTACAAAACCAGCCGGATTCCTTGCTTTTCCGCGACTAAGCAGAATCATGAATAGTGAGCGAGTCATCGCGAGTCATTTTTTGGGAAGAAATTGGTCTGGTCCGGCTTTTTCGATATCCTATCCATGCCACGGCGATACGCTGCTAGCCTTTCGCGGTTATGCGCAAGAGGTGGATTCCGTCTCCCTATGGATGAAGGATTGGAAAGGAAAGATTGATTCCGTTTGGTGGACTAAAAGGCGTCAATTCCAAGGTCAAACTGAATTTGGGCAACCCCTTATTTTCCACACCTTTCGCGATGGCGTTTGGGGGATTTTAGGCTGTGAGGATAGTCTTTTGGTAGAAAAATATGCCGAAAAATTGGAAAAAATGAGTGTTTTGTGGCTTAAACGTTGATTTCAGGATAAAAATGCAAGTTCCAATTGACATTTGCCCCTTTTTGTTGCAATTTAACGGTTGGCAAGGTGGAGTTAAAGACCCCTTAAACAATCGGAGGTTTAAAAATGAGCAACATTCAAGCCTTAGAGAATGAAATCGGTCTACTCAAGGAATAGTACGAAAAGTTTGAACGGGGCAATAAATCGGCTGGAACGCGTGCCCGGAAAATTCTTCAAAATATCAAGCGAATTTCCCAGGAAATCCGCGTAACCATCCAAACCGTTAAAAAGACCGACGACAGCCCGGCTTAATACGGATTTTCCTCGCTTTTAGGAGGGCCCCCTCGCTTTTAGGAGGGCCCCCTCGCTTTTCGAGGGCGCCCTTGCGAGGGCGTCCTTTTGGACAACTCGTAGGGGTTAAGTTTTTGGATCTAAAGTGACATTCTTTGGTCACCGAATTCTGCCAAATCCGCTCATACCTGTTTTATTAATTGATTTTAGCAGTTGGGTCGAGCGCGTCGCGCAGGCTGTCTCCCAGGAAATTCATGCAAAGAAGGCATAGGGTCAAAACCGTGCCTGGGAAAAAGATCAACCACCAGGCTTCGTCCATATACTCTTTCCCCTCAGCGATTAGCACCCCCCAAGTACAGTCCGAAACATTCAAACCCAGGAAGCTTAAAAAGGCTTCCTGCAGAATTACGGTGGGTACCGTCAATGTAGCGTAAACGATGACTACGCCCAGCACGTTGGGGATGATGTGTCTTCCGATGATCCGCAAGTTGCCGACCCCCAAAGTTTTAGCCGCCAGAATGAATTCCTCGTTTTTTAGCGCCAGCACCTGTCCGCGTACAATTCTTGCCACGGTCAACCACTGTACCAATCCCAAGGCGATGAATAATACCAACAGGTTTTTTCCGAATTGAAAAATGAGGATGATTACCAAAAACATGTAGGGCAGGGAATACAGGATGTCCACAACGCGCATCATGAACAAGTCCAGTTTTTCGTTATAAAAACCCGCGACGCATCCATATAGAGTACCCACCAGTATGCTGACCAGCGTGCCTAAAAGACCGATCGCCAAGGAAAGCCGTCCTCCCTTCACCACCCGGGCGAAAACATCGCGCCCCAACTGATCCGTCCCCATGGGATGGTTAAAGGTCGGGCTCAATAGTTGATTGTCCAAGGATTGTTTTGCGTAGTCCGGAAGGAAAAACGGCCCGATAAGCACCAATAGGATGATGAGGCCCAGGACGCTCATGGAAATCACGGCGCGCGGATCGTGGAGCAGCTTTAGGAGCGCCAATCGGGTAGGGGAGCCTACGCTGGAGTTTTTGTGTACCGTGAATAGAGGTGGAATCGGCTTCATGATTATTGCAATTGGATGCGGGGATCGATGAGGCTTTGCACAATGTCCGCTAAAAGGTTGAGCGACAGTAAAAATACGGAGTAAACAATGATGACCCCTAGAGCCAGCGGAAAATCACGTTGGAATACGGATTCAATGAAGTATCGTCCCATGCCCGGAATATTGAAAATCTTCTCAACCACCAAAGTTCCCGTGAGGATGGAGGCCGTGGCCGGCGCCAAATAATTGACCACGGGCAAAATGCTGTTCCGCAGCAGGTGCGCCGTAAGGATTCGCGCTTCCGTCAATCCCTTAGCCCGGGCGGTACGGATATAATCCTTATACAGGTTTTCCAAAAAACTGCTCCGCGCGATGCGCGTAATATACGCAGTGTAGGAAAGGCTCAAGGTAATCACCGGTAATACCAGGCTGACCGGGTCCGGCCATCCCGCGACGGGAGCCAAATGAAATTTGAGCGAGAAAATCAATTGCAATAGGGAGCCCAAAACGAAACTGGGAACGGCGATTCCGACCATGGCAATCACAAGTACCATCGCTTCCACCCAGCCGCCTTTGAACAGGGCGCAGAGCATCCCCCAGGTGATACCCGCCGCAATCGCGACTAATAATGCCAAGGCTCCGAGCTCCATGGATACGGGCAAGGCGTCAGACAGGATATCGCTGACTTTCGAGTCCCGATGGGTGTACGAATACCTGAAATCCCCTCGTAAAATTCCGCCCAAATATTGGCTGAAGGTGAAATCATATTTGCGCCGCAACTCCGCAAGTACCTGGGGAGACGGATTTTTTTCCGTTTCAAAGGGCTTCCCGGGCGCGGCCTTCATGATCGCAAAGCTCACGCCTATGATAATCAAAAGCGTTAACCCGTTCAGCGCGGCACGCACGGCAAGTCTTTTCAAGAAGCGGGTAGTTGGCATGGCGTATTTCGGTCAGAGCTCCAGGTAAACGTCCCGCAGGGAATAATCCCCCAAGGGGTTCGGCGACGCGTTTCTCAATTTGGGGTTTCGCAGCTCCATGATCGAGTAATAATAAATCGGAATGATCGGCATCTCTTCCATAAGCATCTTTTCACATGCGAACAATTTTTTCATTCGCAGGACGGGGTCAACTTCGCTGCGCGCGGAATCGACCGCAGAATCATAGGCCGCGTTTGAATATCCCGTGCGATTGTTGCCGTTGCCTGAAGTGTACAACTCCAGGAAAGAAATCGGGTCGGGAAAGTCTCCAATCCAGGAGGCGCGCGCCACGGCCGGATAATTTAGGTTCTTGGTCCTTTCCAAATAGACCTTCCACTCGCAGTGATCGAGGTCCGATTCGAGCCCCAGATTTTCTTTCCACATTTGCCGGACCACCTCGGCGATGTCACGGTGCGTCTCCGCGGTGTTGAAAAGGATTTGCAGTTTAGGCGGTGCCTTACCCGGGTCCGGGCCAAATCCGGAAGCCAATAAATGCGCCTTCGCCAGAGCCGGATCGAAAAGGGGCGCTTCACTTCTGGGGTATCCCGGCAAAGGCGGCACAAAGCCCGTTGCCGCCAAGGGAATTCCCTTTTGGATTTTTTCGACGATGCGCTGGCGGTCGATGGCGTAAGATAAGGCTAAGCGCAACTCTTTTAGATTGTAGCCGGGGTTTTTGCAATTAACGATATAATAGTAAGTGCCAAACATCGGCTGGGAAAAGAATTCCGGCTTTTGCTTAACGACGTTCAATCGACTGGGCGGAATGGAAAAAAGCCAATCGACCTCTCCAGACAAAAACATGTTGTAGGCCGTTAGCTGGTCTTCCACGGGTTTGAACTCAATTTTTTCTTGCTTGACCTCGGCGGCACCCCAATAGTTCGCATTCCGAACGAGTTGGATATCGATGTTTCGCCTCCACCTTGATAATACGAAAGGGCCATTACCCACGATATGGGCAGGGGAGGTCCATTGTTCCCGGTACTTGATGATGGTATCGACGGGGACGGGGGAGAATGGCTCGAATGCGCATAAGTCCAAGAAGTATCCAACCGGGGCATCCAGTTTGACCGTAAAGGTCGAGTCATTCGGAGCCGCTACTCCCAAAGAATCGACGGGAAGCCTTTTCTCGTGGATGGCGGGTGCATTATGGACCACGTTCATCAGGCCCGAATATTCGCTAGCGGTAGCCGGATCGATAAATCGCTCCCAAGATCGAACGAAGTCTTTGGAAGTTAAAGGGCGCCCATTGGACCAAGTGCATGTGCGTAGGTGAAAGGTGTAAAACCTGCCGTCCGGGGATATCTCCCAGTTTTTTGCCACCCCTGGAGTAACATGGTTACCCCTGAAGTCGCGGGTAACTAACCCTTCGAATAGTGCCCCCGCGATGCGTAACTCCGGCTTACCGGTTATGGCGTGGACATCCAGGGATGCCGGCTCGGCACCGTTGGCGATGATTAACGTCCCCTCGTGAGAACCCCGGTTGCCATGGCAACCGACTAACATGAAGAGCGGAAAAAAAATGCAGATCACAAGGGAGAGTGGGGGCATTAAGCGTATCTTTTTTGACCAATGTGTATATCCAACTGAACCTCCCTTTGCTCGCCGGCAACCAACTTCAGCATTTACAGTCGTGTTGGAAGAGAGCCGTAAATAAAGAACTTTTCAGTCGGTTTTGGGAGGGCTTCCGCTAAGAATTGGTTGAGCTGGAAACCTAACCGATCGGCTTAAATTTTATATTTTCAAAAACCAATTGACTTGTTCTGGTCTTGAGGATAACTTGCTTGAGGACGAAGAAGACCACCTGCAGGTTCCTGCGGTAGGTGTCACTTTAGGTAAAAAAT